>JAUNRO010000163.1 GCA_030544185.1 Propionibacteriaceae bacterium
GAGCGCGCACAGCGAACTCCCCGGGCCGTTGCTTTTCCCTGCCCAGCAGAGAATCGCGATCTAAGCGGGAGTCTCCGGTCCGGCTGGGCCCTCGCCAACTGGTGAACATCGTTTCGGGTCTGTAGATTCGTTTCATGGACTGGGGCGACCTGCTGGTTCCGATCATCGGGCTGGTGATCGTCTGCGCCCTGCTGGTCTTGAGCTGGCCCCTCATCCGCCGGCTGTTGCTGGCCCGCCACGGCAGCATCTTCGACTGCGAGCTGAATCTCGGCGGGCCGGCCGAACCGCGCTGGGAGCTGGGGATGGCCCGGTGTTCCGGCGACGACCTCGACTGGTTCCCGCGCCACGGTGTGGGCCTGAGCCCGGAGCACACGCTCAGCAGGCAGGCCAGCGGCATCCGCGCCCAGACGCGCTCGACCGATCCGGACGTGCTGAGCGGTCACCGCATCGTGCGGTTGGAGCCGAGCGTCCCGGGAGCTCAGGAGGCCTGGGAGTTGGCGCTGGACACCGACGCTCTCACGGCCCTGCTCGCCTGGTTGGAGGCCGCACCGCCCAGCGTCGGCCGGTTCACCTCCTGACGTCCTCGGCGGCGTCGTCGCCTGTGGAGCCGTCCTGATCCCGCTCACCACCGGGCACCCACAGCACCTCCCCATCGGTGCCGTTGACCGCGCGCGAGGCGATGCACAGCCGGTCCGCCTGGCGCTTGCGAGCGCGGATCGCGACCGGATTCACTCCGCCCGCGCTCTCCTCGCCGGCCGGCTCGGTCCCGTAGGCCTCAGCGGCCAGCCACGCCGAGCGCTCGGCCCGGCGACAGACCGTGCGCGCCAGGTGGAGGGCAGCGCCCCCCGGCGTACCCCCCGGGAGAATGAATGACCGCAGCGTCGCCAGCCCGTCGCCGAACTCGTCGCACCAACCCTCCAGGCGGTCGACCGCCTCGGCGGTGATCCGCAGCGGCGGATGCTCAGGATGCTCGACGAGCGGGGTCGAAAGGTCGGCGCCGAGGTCGAAGAGCTCGTTCTGGATGCGCCGCAGCGCAGCGACGAGCTCGGGAGGCATCTCGGCGGCGTGGGTGAGCGCGACGCCGATCACCGAGTTCGTCTCATCGACATCGCCATAGGCCGCGACTCGCACATCGGACTTGCGGGCCACCGACATGTCGGACAGGCGGGTTTCCCCGCCGTCTCCGGTCCGGGTATAGATGCGGCTCAGGACAACCATGCTGCGACCCTACCCGAGCGGTGCACGGCCCGGAGCCGTCGGGGCGGCTAGGGTGAGCGGGTGAGCACCGCTGTTCGTCCTCCCGTCCGTCCGTCCCGATCGCCGCGCAGCATGGTGCTGCCCGTGGCCTTGCTGGCGGCCGCCGTGCCACTGGTGGCGTGCTCGCCGAGTACGCCCGGGGAACAGACTGTCACCAGCGGCGATGACGCAGCGTGTCGCTATGACCCGGCCGGCCAGCCGGCGCGGCCAGTGGATCCGCCGTCGACCAACGACGTGCAGACCACCGGCGAGACCACGCTCACGCTCAACATGAACGAGGGGCCGGTCACGATCACCATGGACCGCTCGGCCACGCCGTGCACGGCGCATTCGTTCGAGGCGTTGGCCCGGCAGGGCTTCTTCGACGACACCCAGTGCCATCGATTGGCCGACTCCGGCAGTTTCGTGCTGCAGTGCGGCGACCCGACCGGCACGGGGCGCGGCGGTCCGGGCTATCGCTTCGCCGATGAGGTCACCTCCGATATGACCTATCCCGCCGGCGCGGTCGCGATGGCCAACGCCGGGCCGGATACCAACGGCTCGCAGTTCTTCTTGGTTTTCGAGGACACGCAGCTGCCGCCGAACTATACGGTCTTCGGTCACCTGGACGAGGCGTCCCTCGGGGTCGTGGCGCGCATCGCGGTGGAGGGTCAGGACGGCAGCAATCCCGATGGCACGGGCAAGCCGAACAATGAGGCCCGGATCATCGACGTCACGCTCGCCTGACGTGCCTCAGGGCATCGCCAGGGCGCGCGCCTGATCGAGGAACCGGCGGACCGCCGGGATGAAGATCTCGGGTGCCTCGCTGTGCACCCAGTGACCGACGCCCTTGAGCATCAGCAGCCGGGCGCGGGGAAAGAGCTGACGCATCCGGTCGTGGTATTCCGGCAGGATGTAATCCGCCTTCGCCCCGCCGATCCACAGCACCGGACGCTCGAAGGGGTCCCCGTCCGGCTCCTCCCAGCCGGCGAGCACATCGAGGTTATTGGCGATCAGATCGAGGTTCGGCTGCCAGAGCCACTGGGGCGGCAGCCCATTGCGGTGAGGGACCCGGTGGAGGTTCTGCAGGAGGAACTGGCGGACCGAGTGCTCCGACACATCGGCGGAGATCCGCTCCTCGGCCGTCCGCCGGTCCGGCAGGGAGTCGAGGTCGAGCGTGGTCATCGCGTGCACGAGCCGGTTGAACTGGCGGACACCTTGATAGGCGACGGGTGACATATCGGCCACGACGAGGCGCTCGATGAGGTGGGGATAGCGCAGCGCGAGGTTCATCGCGGCCTTGCCGCCCATGGAGTGGCCCACCAGCGCCAAGGGGGCGTGCGGCTCCAGGAAGGCCGCGAGATCGTCGGCCATCCGGTGATAGGACATGGTGTCGGTCCATGCGGAGCGGCCATGGTTGGGCATGTCGATGAGGATCGACTGATAGGGGGGACCGTCCACACCCGACGCCAGGGCCTTGGCGACCGTCATCCAATTCTTCGCCTGGCCGAACACCCCGTGGCAGAACGCCACCTTGGGTCCTCGGTCGCCGACCCGCAACGTGTGCAGGGTCTCACTCCGGGTGATGGTCACGTGCCGTCCTTTCCGCAAGCCGGGCGCTTCCCGGCCCGGGCAGCTACCGGCGGTGGTCCCAGCACACACGATGCCAGTGCCGCCGTTCCTCGACTGCAGCTGCGCTGCCCAGCGATGCTACCCGGGGCCAGACGACCACATGTGCGGCCCCCACGGCAATGGTCCGGTGGCACCCGGGGCAGCGATATTCCTTGGTGGAACGGCCGGCAGGGATTCCGCGCACGAGCCAGTCCCCGTCACTGCGGGTCTGGGCGACGGGATGGTGGGCGCCGAGCGGGCGGTGTGGCCGGGCATGCTTGGAGCGGCGTCGTTTGGGCACGGGGCCTCCTCAGGGGTCCGCCCAGGACAGCAGATGGCCGGTGGGACCGGTTTCCCGGTCCCACCGGCCACAAGGCTGGCGGGGGTGTGTCAGCCGCGCGGGTTGGCGGCGTGCAGCTCCGCGGTCGAAGCCTGCAGCTCATCGAGCGCCGCGTTGGCGTCGTCGGCTTCGGCCAGCTGGCGCAGCAGCCGGGCCGGGCGGTGGCCGGGCTCACCGGTCTCGGCATAAATGCCCTCGACGATCTCGAGCACGCGCTTGGGGCCCATCTCCTTGAGGACCTCGAACGGCTTCGGCATGCGGCAGCCCTCGGCCATTCCGGTGTTCACCGCGTCGACCGAGGCGTAGTTCTCCTCGACCATCTTGACGCAGTTGTTGAGGTATTCACCGACGAGACGGTCGGGCAGCTCGGCCTTGCGGGTCTGCAGCGGACGGCGGATCGGGCCACGATCGTCGGCGACCTTGCCGTTGACATAGGTATAGAAGCCCTTGCCGGTCTTCATGCCCTGCATGTTGGCGGTGACCAGGCGGCTCAGGATCGGAGCCGGCGCGTTGACCCGGTTCTTGGTCTCGTCATAGAGCTTGTCGAGCACCGCGAGGCACACGTCGTTGCCGATCATGTCCGCCAGGGCGAGCGGGCCCATCGGATAGCCGGCTTCCTTGACCATCGCAGTGTCGATCTCCTCGCGAGTGGCGAAGCCATTCTCATAGAGGTGGATCGCGGAGCCGATGTAGGGCACCAGCAGGGAGTTGACGATGAAGCCAGCGCGGTCGTTGACGACCACGGGGGACTTGCGCAGGCCCTTGAGCAGCTCGACGAGCTTCTCGACCACCGCATCGTCGGTGTAGACCGTGCGGATGACCTCGACGAGGGTCTGCACGGGGGCGGGATTGAAGAAGTGGACGCCCACGACGCGCTCCGGGCGGGAGACGGCGGCGGCGATCGCGGTGATGGCCAGCGACGAGGTGTTGGTCGCCAGGATGGCGTCCTCCGGCGCGGTGGTGTCGATCTTCTTGAAGATGTCTTGCTTGATCCCGAGATCCTCGAAGACGGCCTCGATGATCAGACCGCAGCCTGCGGCGGCTTCCGCGGGATCGGTGGAGTAGGTGATCCGGCCGAGCAGCGCAGCTTGATCCTCCTCGCTCATCCGGCCCTTGGACACCGCGCGTCCGGTGGACTTGGAGACGATGGAACGACCGCGCTCGAGGGCCGCTTCGTTGTTGTCGACAGCGTGGACCTCGAAGCCTGCCTTGGCGAAGACCTCGGTGATTCCGGCACCCATGGTGCCCTGGCCGATGACGGCTACCTTCATGTTTTCAGTCACCTTTCGAAGCTTAGCTGTTGGCTAATGGCTGTCGTGGGGTTTGCGACAATCTCACCCCATCGACCTTGTTCCCAGACCCCTGATAGCCCGTGGATTGCCTGCCTGCAAAGGAAAGCAGCCGGCCACCTGAGGGGGCCGGCTGCTTCGTGAAAGGGGTGATCGTCAGCGATACATGGGGGAGGCCGAGACCGGCCAGCCCATGCGGTGCACGGTCGTGAACTCGATCCTCGGATCGCCCAGACCGAAATCCGCGAGCTTCAGGTTGAAGGCCGGATTGTCAACCATTTGATGGGCGATCTCCGCGTCGGTCCACAGGTCATAGACCTTGAAACCATCATCGGCCGGCACGGCGATGTGCACGAGCGGACGAGCTGGGGACACCTCCACCACATGCTCCAGCACACCGTTGTAGCGCTCCTGGAGCTCCGCCGTGTCACCCACCCAATGGAAGGTCACGAGCGTGTGTTCACTCATTGTCGTTCTCCTTGAGCTTGAGGTCGGGTGCGTTGATGCCGATCAGCGAGATGGCCAACTCTTCCATGAAGGCCTCATCCTCCGGAAGGACCTCTTCCGCCATGGCCGCGAAGTCCGCCGACTCGGCGACGATGTGCCCGGAGTGGATGTCCTCCTGGTCCACCGAGACGCGCACGGCGCGATCTCGCCAGCGCAGCGTGAAGCTCAGGTGCCCGGTGCCGTATTCATCCTCGAGCAGGATGTGGTCACCGTCTGGATCCAGCATGGAGTTGGCCTCGGAGATCACGTGCTCGGCGCGCGTGCGCAGCCCGAACCATTCCCAGGTCGCCACGGCGATCTGCACGGGGCGGGAGCGCTTGAAGACCAGTGTCGCGCTCGAGTCGCCGCCGGTGGTCGCTTCACGGACACGCACCATGAAGGGAGTCAGCACCACGTCGTGGGGGCTGTCCCGGGCGGTGGGGGGATATTCGTGATTGCGATCAATCATCAGTTCGTCCTCATCAGCGGGGACCGGGTGCCACCGGTCTCCTTGTCGGAAGAATCGAAGAAGTCCTCGCGATAGGTATCGCGCGGGAACAGCCGCTTCTTCATCAGCATCTTGAGCGACGCCTCCACCATCGCGGGCGGGCCGCAGATATAGGCGACCATGCCGCGCAGCGTCTTGAAGTCGTTGTCGATGACGTCGGTGACCAGGCCGAAGGACGTGTCCTCGACGCCCTCCTCCTCCGAGAGGCAGGGGTGATAGAAGAACTGGTCCTCGTGCTCGGCCTGGAGCTGGCGGAAATATTCCACGTCATAGAGATCCTCGGCCACGCGCACGCCGTGGTAGAGGTGGATGACCTGGCCGGTCTCCTCCTCCAGGACGTGGGTGACCATCGACTTCAGCGGCGACAGGCCGGTGCCGCCACCGATCATGATGATCGGCTTGTCCTTGGCCGTGCGCACGAAGAAGCGGCCATAGGGGCCGGCGATCTTCACCTCGTCGCCGACCTTCAGGTCCTTGAAGATCCAGCCGTCGGTGCCCTTGCCCCCGGGCGTACGCCGGACCGCGAGCTCGATCTGCTTGCCGTTGGCGGGGGAGTTGGCCATCGACCAACTGCGGAACTCGCCGGCGGTGTTCGGCAGGGTGACCTGGACGTATTGACCCGCGTTGAAGCCGATCTCGTCGTCGAGGTCGATGGTGATCCGGCGGGTCTCGCGCGCGCAATCCTCCAGCGCGTTGACGACGCCGGTGAAGTCGCGGACCGGGTGCATGGTGACACCCTCCTCGGCCTCGACATCCGCCTCGATCGTGACATCGGACTCGGGTGTGGCGACGCAGACGAGCGTCTTGCCCTCGTTGCGCTCATATTCCATGAGCGCGAACTCGGAGGCGTCCTGATGGTTGACATCGCCCTCGACGATCTCGACCTTGCAGGTGCCGCACGTGCCGTGGGTGCAGGCGTGGGGCAGCCACACGCCGTTGCGCAGGCACGCATCGAGAATGTTCTGGTCTTCCCGGCACTCGACTTCGGCGTCGAGCGATTCGATCCGGATGGTGTGGGTCGTCATCCAAGTCCCTTTCTGTTGTGACGACAAGGTGGGGAACACGGCACCGGCCGGCCGCCGGCCACGGGAGCTGGCGGCCGGCCGGAGCCCGGTGGTGCGCCGGAGAGTCAGGCCAGCTCGAAGCTGACCAGGCCCTTGTGCTCGATACCCAGACCCTCGATGGTGTCGTCATCGTTGGGATCGATCGGGGTGTCGTCCATCTTCCACGCCGTCACCCGGGAGACGTCGAAGTCCGGGTCCTTGGCCGCCCAGGGCGCCACGACGGTGGCGACGAAGTCACCCCACGTCATGCCGCGCGGCACACGGAAGCAGGCGGGGCAGACGTTGAACACGGTGCCGCGCCACCACGCGTTGACGATCTGGTCGTCCCCGTTGTGGTCGAGGCGGGCGCGGGACGGGAAGGTGTATTGGGCGGCGGCGGGGGGCGGCGGCACCATGACGGCAGGTTCTTTGGCAATCTCGGGATCGATGATCATTCTTACTCCAAATCACAGCATCGTGAGAGTTGGTGGGTGACCCGTCCGGGTCGCCCGTGGATTGATGTCTCAGGGCACCCGCCCGAGGCGTGCCTGCGCGGCGCCCGCAGGCCCGCCGGCCGGGGGAGGCGCAGGGTCAGACCGAAGCCGTCTCGGGCCACTTGGCCCAGTTCTTGGCGGCGG
>JAUNRO010000164.1:0-5200 GCA_030544185.1 Propionibacteriaceae bacterium
CCTGGAACCCGCACACCACCGGTGGGATCATCGCCAAGGCCGCGGCCGAGGTCGCCGAGCGGGTCAACGCGAAATTCCTGGTGGCGTTCACCAAGTCCGGCGACACCGCCCGGCGGCTCGCCCGGCTGCGCAGCCCGATCCCGGTGCTCGTGTTCACCCCCGACGCGCGTACGCGCAAGATCCTGACCCTCGTCTGGGGCGTGACGACCTTCGAGATCCCTGAGGTCGACACGACCGATCAGATGGTGCAGCTCGTGGACCGGGCCCTGACCGCCTCGGGCCGGGTGTCGATCGGGGACAAGGTGATCATCGTCTCCGGCTCACCGGTCGGCGTGCCGGGGAAGACCAACGCCCTGCGGGTGCACAAGATCCAGCCTCATCACGGGGGCGCGGAGCTGTCGGACTGGCCGGCCCCGGATCGATGATCCGGGGCCGCACGTACCGGGAAGGGGACTCGAACCCCTACAGCCCGCTAAGGCCAGACGGGTTTGAGCCGTCCGCGTATACCATTCCGCCACCCCGGCGTGACCGGTACAGGATACCTGCGCATGCCGGATCGCGCATCCTGGCAGGGATCCGCGGGTCGTGCATCCCGCCAGGCGAGGCGACGATTGGCAATCCCAGCAGGCCCACGACACAATCGAACTTGTGACTGACCAGACTGCCCATGCTGCCACCGACGAAGCCGAGCAGCCCGGTTCCGCCACCCGCCCTCGCGTCGTGGTTGCGGAGGACGAGGCGCTGATCCGACTTGATCTTGTCGAACTCCTGTCCGAGCAGGGATACGACGTGGTCGGTGAAGCCGCCGACGGGGAGGCGGCGGTGGCCCTGGCGCGTGAACTCGAGCCCGACCTGGTCGTCATGGACGTCAAGATGCCGAAACAGGACGGCATCACGGCCGCGCAGATCATCGCCGAGGAGCGGATCGCTCCCGTGGTGATGCTCACGGCCTTCAGCCAGCGCGAGCTGGTCGAGCGCGCCCGGGAGGCCGGCGCGATGGCCTATGTGGTCAAGCCGTTCGATGCGTCCGACGTCGTGCCCGCGATCGAGATCGCAATCGCCCGCTATCAGGAGATCCGGGCCGTCGAGGCCGAGGTCTCCGACCTGGAGGAGCGCCTGGAGTCCCGCAAGGCCGTCGACCAGGCGAAGGGCCTGTTGCAGCAGCAGTTCGGCATGTCCGAGCCCGAGGCCTTCCGCTGGATCCAGAAGTCCGCGATGGACATGCGCAAGTCGATGCGCGAGGTTGCGGACGGCGTCATCGACCTGGCCAAGAAGAACAAGAAGAAATAGGTCATTTCCCCGCGATCCGCCCTCCGCCACCACTCGGATATTGCGCCCAGGTAACGGTCTGGTATCAACAGCGTGTTCTGAGTGCCACTCACCCCCTGTTTAGGCCCTACTGTTTCTCAGCCCGCACGCGCAGCGGTGGGCCCGCATCGAAGCGGTGAACAGGGGAGGACTGACGTGGATCGTCGCAGGTTTATCATCGCGGGGGCATCCCTCGTGACGGCCGCGCTTGCTGTCAGCGCGTGTGGCACGCGCAGTGAGCCGGGCACGACCACCGGTGGCAGCGGTGGCGAAGGTGGTGGGGGAGACAAGGTCGCCAAGATCGGCGTCATCGCCCCCATTTCGGGCGAGCTGTCGGCCATGGGGCTCGGCATCCGCAACTCGGTCGAGCTCGCCATCCGGCAGGCCAACGAGGCCGGTGACCTCAACGGCTGGACCCTCGAGATGGCGGCCGAGGACGACCAGGCCCAGCCCGACGCCGGCCGCAACGCGGCGACCAAGCTGGCGGGCGACTCCGCGGTGATCGGCGTGGTCGGCCCGCTGAACTCGTCCGTCGGCCAAGCGCTGCAGCCCGTGCTCGCCCAGGCCGGGATCGCGCTGGTCTCGCCGGCCAACACCAACCCGAGCCTCACCCGGGGCCCGGACCTGGAGAACCCGAAGCGGACCTATGAGAACTACTTCCGCACCTGCACCACCGACGACGTGCAGGGCCCGTTCGCGGCGAGGTATCTCCTCGACAACGACATCAGGGAAGTCGCCACGATCCACGACAAGAAGGCTTATGGCCAGGGACTGGTGGAGGCCTTCTCCGAGTACTTCACCGCCAACGGCGGCACGATCGTCGGTGCGGAGACCATCAACCCCGACGACAAGGACTTCTCCGCGGTCATCTCCAAGATCAGCGGCGCGAACCCGAAGGCCGTCTACTACGGCGGCGAATACCCGGTGGCCGGGCCGATGTCGCAGCAGATGAAGGGCGCCGGGCTGAACGTGCCGCTCATGGGCGGCGACGGCATCTATGACGCCAAGTTCATCGAGCTTGCGGGCCCGAACTCCAACGGCGACCTCGCCACCTCGGTCGGCGCGCCCGTGGAGGACCTGCCCTCGGCGAAGGCGTTCATCGATGCATATGATCAGGCCGGCTTCTCCGACGGCTACTCGGCCTATGGGGCGTACGCCTATGACGCTGCCAACGCCATCATCGCGGCGCTCAAGGATTCGCTGGCCGACGCGAGCGATGTCGCCTCCGCACGCCAGGCGACGATCGAAGGCATCGGCGCGGTCGACTTCGACGGCGCGACCGGCAAGGTGTCGTTCGACGAGTTCGGCGACTCCACGGCGCGGGTACTGACGGCGTACAAGGTCGAGAACGGCGAGTGGACCGCCGACACGACCGACGACTTCCAGTAAGACCCCGTGACACGGGCTCCTCACCGGCAACGTAACCGGCGAGGAGCCCGTGTCCGTGCCGCCCAGCGGCGGGACCTCCCCCTCCCCGCACGCGCCTCGGCGAGAGGCTTCAGATGGACCTGTTCTTCCAACAGCTCGTGAACGGGCTGTCCCTCGGCGCGCTCTATGGGCTGATCGCCGTGGGATATACCGTCGTCTATGGCATCGTGCAGCTGATCAATTTCGCCCACGGCGAGGTGTTCATGATCGGCGCCTTCGGCTCGTTCACGACCTGGCTGGCGCTCGGCGCGCCCCAGGAATGGTCATGGCCCATGGCCCTGTTCGTGATGCTGCCGCTGATGGTGCTCGGCGGGATGATCGCGTCGGTGGGCACGGCGGTGCTCATGGAGCGCTTCGCCTATCGGCCGCTGCGCGGGGCGCCGAGACTGGCACCGCTCATCTCCGCGATCGGCATCTCGATCGCGCTGCAGGAGGCCGTGCGGCTGTTCTATGGCGAGATCCCGGGCTTCCCCAACGCCAAGAGTGCGATCCCGTTCCCGCACGTGCGCGGGATCACCGGTGAGATCGTCAGCATCGGCGGTCTGACGGTGCAGAAGTCCGCGATCTTCACGATCGGGGCACTCATCGTGTGCACCGCGTTCCTGTGGTGGTTCGTCAACCGGACCCGGATGGGTCGCGCCATGCAGGCCACCTCCCAGGACCCCGACACCGCACGGCTCATGGGCATCAACGTCGACCGGGTGATCATGGTCGCATTCGCCGTCGGGGCGGCCCTGGCTGCGGTCGCTGGGGTTGCGCACGGGTTGCGCTACAACAACATCGACTTCCGGATGGGCTTCCTCTCCGGTCTCAAGGCGTTCGCGGCCGCGGTCCTCGGGGGCATCGGCAACATCAACGGCGCGGTCGTGGGCGGCCTCGTCCTCGGCCTCGTCGAGGTCTTCGCCACGACCTATATCCCCGGCCAGTTCGGCTCCTCGGCCTGGAAGGACGTCTGGGCCTTCGTCATCCTCATCCTGGTGCTGGTCTTCCGGCCCCAGGGTCTCCTCGGCGCCAGGGTGGTGGATCGCGCATGAACCTCTTCAGCGAAGAACAGACCGTCCGCCTGCAGAAGCCGGGCCGCGTCCTCGCGCTCGCCGGTGCCGTGGTGATGGTGGGCTCGATCTTCCTCGCCTGGTCCTATGGCCGCGGTGTCCTCGACGACATGACCTATTGGCTCGCCCCGTCGCCGCTGCAGTTCGTGTGCGCCGGGTTCGCGGTCGTCATCGCAGCCTGCGTGCTGCTCGGCACCGTGGGCCAGCGCAAGGGCGTGCTCGCCCACATCGGCTGGGCGCGCGCGGCCAAGACCGCGGCCACCTTCGGCGCACTGTTCGTCCTCGGCTGCCTCGCCTCGATCGCGCTCGAGCTCGGGGGGCTCGTCAACATCGAGATCGGCGGTTGGGTCGCGCTGGCCGGGGCACTGGCCGCCTGGTTCGGGACGCGGATGCTGCCCATGGGTCCGGAAGCAAGCCTGGAGCGGATCGGCGACCGGTCCTGGCTGCAGATCCTCGCCATCGCGGCCGTGATGGCGGGTGCGCTGTTCGCTGCGGCGTACATCCTCGAACTCGACGATTCCGGAGCGTTCCTCGTCGTCATCATCGCCGTATTCGGCATCGTGCTCACCCTCAACAGACTCGGCCTCGCCGGCTGGTTCCGGACCGCCGCCAACGCCAACCGGCCGGTGCTGATCCTCGCGGCGTTCGTCGTCGCCTTCGCGTTCCCGTTCACCCAGGGCGGGTCGGATGCCAACATGTCGATCGCGGTGCAGGTGCTGATCTTCGCCGGCACCGCCCTCGGCCTGAACATCGTGGTCGGCCTGGCCGGCCTGCTGGATCTCGGCTATATCGCCTTCCTGGGGGCCGGCGCGTTCACCGCCGCCGTCTTGTCCAAGTCGGCATTCGCGACATTCCTGCCGAACTTCAAGCCGCCCTTCATCGTGGTTATGCTGATCTCCGGCTGCGTCGCAGCCATCCTCGGCCTGATCATCGGCTCGCCCACGCTGCGGGTCTCCGGTGACTATCTGGCGATCGTCACCCTCGCCTTCGGGGAGATCTTCCGGATCGGGATGAACAACCTCGACGGTTCCGACGGGCCCGACATCACCCACGGCTCGAACGGCATCCCCGGCATCCCCAACCTGGAGCTCGGCGGCTTCGACTTCGGCGAGAGCCACACCATGCTGGGGATCACGATCGGGCGGTTCTCGAACTACTACTGGCTGATGCTGCTCGTGATCGGGCTGATCATCCTCGTGTTCGTCAACCTCAACAACTCCCGCATCGGCCGCGGCTGGGTCGCAATCCGCGAGGACGAGAAGGCCGCCGAGGCCATGGGCGTGAACACCTTCGGGCTCAAGCTGCTCGCGTTCGCAGGCGGTGCGTTCCTCGCCGGCCTCGCCGGCACCGTCAAGGCGCATGTGGATGTGTCAGTGACCCCCGACCAGTACATCTTCCTGGAGTCCGCCTTC
>JAUNRO010000164.1:5210-7082 GCA_030544185.1 Propionibacteriaceae bacterium
GTACTCGTCGGGGCGACGATCCTGAAATTGCTGCCGGAGAAACTCCGCGTGATCAGCGACATCCGCCTGCTCGCGTTCGGGCTGCTGCTCGTGGTGATGATGCGCTTCCGGCCGGAGGGCCTGATCGCCAGCGAGCGCCGCCAGCTCGAGTTCCACGAGGAGGACGAGGACCTCGCCGACCACGTCGAGGAGACCATCGACCTGTTCCATCCCGAAGTCCTGGCGAAGGAGGAGCGCCCGTGAACACGCAGGAATCGACCGCGCACGAGACGGCGCGGGCGCCCGGGGAGGGCTTGCTCGACGCCCGCGGCGTGACGATGAAGTTCGGCGGCCTGACCGCGGTCGACGCGGTCGACCTGCAGGTGCACCGCGGCGAGATCATGGGGCTCATCGGACCCAACGGGGCCGGGAAGACCACGTTCTTCAACTGCCTCACCGGGCTCTATCAGCCGACATCGGGGGAAGTGCGCTTCAGCGGAGAAATTTTGCCGCCCAAACCGCGCAAGGTCGTCAAAGCCGGGATGGCCCGGACGTTTCAGAACATCCGGCTGTTCCACAACATGACCGCCCTCGAGAACGTCATGGTGGGAGCCTTCTCGCGGACGAAGACGAACGCCATCGACGCGGTCTTCCGATTGCCGAGGCACCGGCGCGAGGAACGCGAGACCCGGGCGCGGGCCCAGGAGCTGCTGGACTTCGTCGGGCTGGGGAAGTCCGCGGACCGGCTCTCGCGGAACCTTCCCTATGGCGACCAGCGGCGCCTCGAGATCGCCCGGGCGCTCGCGACCGAGCCCAAGCTGTTGCTGCTCGACGAGCCCACCGCCGGCATGAACCCGCAGGAGACCCGGCAAGCCGAGGAGCTGGTCTTCCGCATCCGCGACCTCGGGCTGGCGATCCTCGTGATCGAGCACGACATGCGGTTCATCTTCAACCTGTGCGACCGGGTGTGCTGCCTCGTCGGCGGAAAGGTCCTCGTCGAGGGGACCGCCGCCGAGGTGCAGAACGACGAGCGGGTGATCGAGGCCTACATCGGTGTGCCGCAGGAGCTCGACCTCGGCGACGACGAGCCGAGCGCCGGAGAGGGCGACAATGCTTGAGGTCAAGGACCTGGTGGTGGCCTATGGCCGGGTGAAGGCCGTGAAAGGGATCTCCTTCACCGTCGACGAGGGACAGATCGTCTGCCTCCTCGGCACCAACGGAGCCGGCAAGTCCACCACGCTGCGCACGATCTCCGGGCTCCTCAAGCCGGCCTCAGGGACAATCATGTTCGAGGGGAAGCGGATCGACGGGACACCCGCCCATCAGATCGTCACCCGCGGCATCGCCCAATCACCCGAGGGACGCCGGCTGTTTCCCAAGATGAGCGTCGAGGACAACCTCATGCTCGGGGCCTTCGCACGCAAGGACCGATCGGGGCTCAAGGCGGACATTCAGCGGGTCTATGACCTGTTCGAGGTCCTCGGCCAACGCCGGCACCAGCCCGCCGGCCTCTTCTCCGGTGGTGAGCAACAGATGCTCGCGATCGGCCGCGCGATGATGAGCCGGCCCCGCCTGCTGATGCTCGACGAACCGTCCATGGGCCTCTCGCCGATCATGACCCAGACCATCATGCGCACCATCCGCGAACTGCAGAGCGAGGGTGTGACGATCCTGCTCGTCGAGCAGAACGCCCAAGCCGCCCTCACCCTGTCGGACTATGGGTATGTCCTCGAAGTCGGTCGCATCATGTTCTCCGACCGTGGGCGCGCGCTGCTGGGCGACGACCGTGTGAAGCGGGCGTACCTGGGAGCTGACTGAATCATGGCGCCGCGATCCGCGGCGCGAACGGGGCTGTGTTCATGGCGCCGCAATCCGCGGCGCGAACGGTCGCGG
>JAUNRO010000165.1 GCA_030544185.1 Propionibacteriaceae bacterium
TGCCCCACCACGCCGGTGCCGAGCGCGGAGGCCTCCCACGAGGGGGGGACGCGCAGGGCCGGCCTCTGCGCTGTGACCGGGCGAGTCCGGCTCGGACAGATGTGCACGTGCATGGGCTATCGCCCGCCCGCCTATCTGGCCAAGGTCGCCGCGACGATCGACCACATCACCGGCGGCCGCCTGGAGATGGGGATCGGCGGTGGGTGGTATGAGCATGAGTGGCGCGCCTATGGCTATGGCTTCCCCCGCGCCGGGGAGCGCCTCGGGATGCTCGAGGAGGGCGTGCAGATCTTCAAGCAGGCCTGGGAGACCGGCCGGGCCACCCTCGACGGCAAGCACTATCGGGTGGATGAGGCACTGGTCCATCCGCAGCCGTTGCAGCAGCCGCGGATCCCGCTGTGGATCGCCGGCGGTGGAGAGAAGGTGACGCTGCGGATCGCCGCGCAATATGCGGACTACACCAACTTCGACGGCACCCCGGACGGCTTCGCCCACAAGTCGGAGATCCTGCGCGCCCACTGTGCGGAGGCCGGGACCGACTTCGAGGCGATCGTGCGCTCGGCGAACTACAACACGTTCATCGGTCGCGACGAGGCGGAGGTGGCCGAGCGCCGGCAGGCGTTCATCGACCGCCTGCGCCCGCACCTCAGCGAGTCGCAGATCGCGGGCCAGTTGCGCGCGTTCGACGGACTCCCCGGGACCGGGACGCCCGAACAGATCGTGGAGAACCTGCAGGGGTTGGAGAAGCTGGGCATGACCTACGCCATCATCTATCTGCCCGAGCTGGCCTATGACCTCTCGGGCCTGGAGTTGTTCGAGAACGAGGTCATCCCGGCGCTGGCGAGTTGAGCGCTCACTCCGCCAGGGCGGTGTTCTTCTGCTCGGGCAGGGTGAACGCGGCCACCGCACCGACCGCGAAGGCCACGGCGAAGGTGGTGAAGACGAGCCAGTTCTCCCCGCCGCCCCAGGCGATCAGGACCGGCACCAGCAACGGCGCCACGATCGAGGCGATGCGGCCGAACGCTGCGGCGGCGCCGGTGCCTTTGCCGCGTGCGGCGGTCGGATAGAGCTCGGGACCGATCGCATAGAGCGCACCCCAGGCACCGAGGTTGAAAAACGACAGTGCGCAGCCGGCCGCGATGATCTGCGCCGGGGTGCTGGCCATCCCCAGCAGGCCGGCGGCCACGGCCGAGCCCGCGAGGAAGCTGGCGAGCGTCGGGCGCCGCCCCCACCGCTCGATCAGGAACGCGGCCGCCGCATAGCCCGGCAGCTGGGCGAGGGTGATGATCAGCGTGTACTCGAACGATTTCACCAGCGTGAACCCCTGGCGGAACAGCAGCGACGGCAGCCAGATGAAGGCCCCGTAGTAGGAGAGGTTGATGCAGAACCACACCACCCACAGCGCGGCGGTGCGCCCGCGCAGCCCGGCCGACCAGATGGAGGGGATGGCCTGAGTCATGTGCGGCGGGCTGTCCGGTGACGGAACCGGCGCGATCCCCGAGGGCTGCTCGAACTTTCGCACCGCGGCTTCCGCCTCCGCCGCGCGGTCCTTGTTCTCCAGGAACCGCACCGACTCGGGCAGCCCGAACCGCACGACCAGGGCGTACAGGGTCGGGACGATGCCGATCGCCAGCGCCCAGCGCCACCCGTTGTCGATGTTCGGGATGAGCAGGTAGCCGACCAGCGCGGCCAGGATCCAGCCCAGCGCCCAGAATGCCTCGAGGGCCACCACCACCCGTCCGCGGATCTTCCGGGGCGCATATTCGCTGACCAACGTGGACGCGACCGGCAGCTCGGCGCCCAGACCGATGCCGACCACGAAGCGCAGCGCCATGAGCATCGCGACCCCGGTCGCCAGCGCCGAGGCGCCGGTGGCCAGGCCATAGACCAAGAGGGTGAGGGCGAACACCTGTCGCCGGCCGATCTTGTCGGCCAGCAGGCCGCCGAGCGCGGCGCCCAGCGCCATCCCGACGAAACCGATCGATCCGATCCAGCCCTGCTCGGTCGGGCTGAGGTGCCACTCGGCCGCGAGGGCGGCCATCACGAACGAGATCAGGCCGACGTCCATCGCATCGAGCGCCCAGCCGATGCCGGAGCCCACCAGCAGGCGGGTGTGCTGCCGGTTGAAGGGCAACCGATCGAGGCGCTGGGCGCGGGTGAGCGGTCCCGTTTCCTCGGTGATCTGGTCTGTGGCCATGCGCGACAGTGTGCAGCAGGTCACGCGCGCAATTTCGCAGGCGCCACCCGGTGAGAGGCGTTTTCCGGAAAGGTGGACCATCGAGTTGGTCCTCAGTGACCTAACCGTTACAGTTGATACTGGTAATCTTCAGATGATTCTCAGGAGTTAACATATGGGCATCTCCCCGCGGCGAGCCGCTGGTCCGCTCCCTGAGCGCACTGGCCGTTCCTGGGAAGAATCCCGCGTTGGCTTCCTGTCCGAGCCGCGCCCGTCCCGGGCGTACGCGGAGCCGGTCGAGGACGACTGGACCGCAGACAATCCGGTCGAGGACTGGACCGGCAGCGATCTGTTCGCCGACCCTTGGGCAGACCCACTGCCGGTGGCAGGGGACGAAACGGCCGCCCGCGCCCGCCACACCGCGGGCTGGCCGATCGACGAGCCGGCCGAGCAGGCGTGGCCGGTCGCCGAGACCGCGCCCGAGCCAGAGCCCGGCCCGGAACGGCTGGCGGGGGCGGATCTGGAAGTTCTGCAGTCCGAGCACGCAGCACGGCGCGCCACCCGGCGTCGTCGCCTGCGGCTCGGGGCCCTGGTCGGGGGCCTGACGCTGCTGGTGTCTGCGGGGAGTGCGCTCATCCCGAACGCCCTGGAGAGCCTTGCCGCCATGCCGGCGCAGCCGTCCCCGGCCGCGAAACCGGAGACCGACGCCGAGCCCGAGCCGGCGCGCGCGCTCGCCCCCATCGCGCAGGGCCAGATCGACGGCAAGCCGAACGAGGCGAAGCCGGGTGTGATCAGGGAGTTGCACGTGGCCCGGATCGCCGGCATTCCGGACCCCTGCACCACTGACCTGACGATCACCGATGCCATGAGCGCAGCGGAGATCACCCAGCGCGCCGAGGAGCAGTGGGGATTCCAGCTCACCGGTCCGCACTGGCGCGAGGATGACTACCGGCCCGTGGTGAAGCTGTTCGCGGAGACCCTCGACTCGGTCGACTGCACTGACTATCTCGATCGCGTGAAGGCGGGCAACGGCGGGAGCCTGGAGATCTCGTCGCTGCCGACCCGATCGTGGGCCTGGGGCGACTACGGGCTGACGCGGCCCAACGTGCTGACGCTGGATTTCGCGAAGTTCAAGGAGGGGTATGCCCAGGGTGACCGCGGCCGGCTCGTCCGGTTGATCATCCACGAAATGGCGCACTCGCTGAACGCCGACCGGTTCTCCGCCCCGCCGTACTGGACGGCGTACAACCAGGTCTGGAACACCAACGGGCCGGTCAGCTCCTATGGCTCGACGGCGACCGAGAGCTTCGCCGACGCGGTCGGCTATTACGTGGCGCGCTGTGCGGCGGACAACCCTTATGACTCGCGCCAGCACGCTGCCTATTACGACTATGTGAAGTCCCAGATCTTCGGTGACCGGGAGTTCGGCACCGCCATCGGCACCGCGCAGCAGTGCCTCGTGAAGGGCCGCTGACCACCGCTCGGCCCGGCGCACCCACTGGGCCCATCCGATAGGCTCCCTCGTGAGACGAGCCCGCCCCTGCGGGACCCGAGGAGGACTGGATGCCCAAGATCATCTATACGCTGACCGACGAAGCGCCCATGCTCGCGACCTACTCCTTCAAGCCGATCGTCGAGGCCTTCGCCGCGACCGCCGGTGTCGATGTCGACACCAGGGATATCTCGCTGGGAGGTCGCATTCTTGCCGCCTTCAGCGACCGGCTGCCCGAGGATCAGCGTGTCGATGACGCCCTGGCGGAGCTGGGTGAGCTGACTCACTCGGCCAAGGCGAACATCATCAAGCTCCCGAACATCTCCGCGTCGGTTCCCCAGCTGAAGGCCGCGGTCGCCGAACTGCAGGCCCAGGGCTTTGAGCTGCCGGATTATGTCGACAACCCGCAGACCGATGAGGAGAAGGAGATCCGGGCCCGCTATGACGCGGTGAAGGGCTCCGCGGTCAACCCGGTCCTGCGCGAGGGCAACTCCGACCGGCGCGCGCCGGCCGCGGTGAAGCGCTATGCCCAGGCTCATCCCCACTGGATGGGTGAGTGGGATCCGGAGTCGCGGACCAACGTCGCTCACATGAAGGACGATGACTTCCACGGCAACGAGCAGACCGTGGTGATGACCAAGGACGACGACCTCCGCGTCCAGTTGGTCTCCCCGCTCGGCAAGATCCAGGTGCTCAAGGAGTCCATCCCGGTCAAGGCCGGCGATGTCGTGGACTCGACCTTCATGTCGGTGAGCTCGCTGAAGGCATTCCTGCGCCGCCAGATCCGCCGCGCCCGGCAGGAGGACGTGCTGTTCTCCGTCCACCTCAAGGCCACGATGATGAAGGTCTCCGACCCCATCATGTTCGGCCATGTCATCCGGGTGTTCTTCGCCGACGTCTACAACGAATACGGCGCCGCGATGGATGCCGCCGGGCTCAACCCGAACAACGGCCTCGCCAGCATCTTCGAGGGTCTGGAGGAGATGGACGAGGGCGCCCAGATCCGGGCGGCGTTCGACGATGTCATGGCCAAGGGCCCGCGCCTGGCCATGGTCAACTCCGACAAGGGCATCACGAACCTGCACGTGCCGAGCGATGTGATCGTCGATGCGTCGATGCCGGCGATGATCCGCAACTCGGGTCACATGTGGGGCCCCAGCGGCGAGGAGGAGGACACCCTCGCGGTGCTGCCCGACTCGTCCTATGGCGAGGTCTATCAGGCCGTCATCGAGGACTGCCGCGAGAACGGCGCCCTCGACCCACGCACGATGGGCTCCGTCGCCAACGTCGGCCTGATGGCGCAGAAGGCCGAGGAATACGGCTCGCACGACAAGACGTTCGAGATCCCCTTCCACGGCACGATCCAGGTGGTGAACTCTGACGGTCAGGTGATCATGGACGACCTCGTCGATCCGGGCGACATCTGGCGCGCCTGCACGACCACCGATGCCGCGATCCGGGACTGGGTCAAGCTCGCGGTCACCCGCGCCCGCGCGACCGGTGACTCGACGGTGTTCTGGCTGGATCGCTCCCGCGCCCACGACCGGGTGCTGAAGCGAATCGTGCGCCGCTATCTCGGCGAGCACGACACCGAGGGCCTGCGCATCCTGTTCATGCACCCGGCCGATGCCTGCGAGCACGCACTGTTTCGCATGCGCAAGGGCCTCAACACGATCTCGGTCACGGGCAACGTGCTGCGGGACTACAACACCGACCTCTTCCCGATCCTCGAGCTCGGCACCTCGGCGAAGATGCTGTCGGTCGTCCCGCTGATGGCCGGCGGTGGCCTGTTCGAGACCGGCGCCGGTGGCTCCGCTCCGAAGCACGTGCAACAGCTGATCGATGAGAACTATCTGCGCTGGGACTCCCTCGGTGAGTTCCTCGCCCTCGCGGAGAGCCTGCGACACCTGGCCGAGCACAACGACAACGCCGGTGCGGCCGTTCTGGGCGATGCGCTCGACAAGGCGACCGAGAAGCTGCTGCTGGAGAACAAGTCCCCGGCCCGCAAGCTCGGCCAGATCGACAACCGCGGCAGCCACTTCTGGCTCACCCTCTATTGGGCGAAGGAGCTGGCCCGCCAGACCACCGACCCCAGGCTGGCCGAGGAGTTCAAGCCGATCGCCGCGGCGCTCGAGGACAACGCCCAGAAGATCAACGAAGAGCTCATCGCCGTTCAGGGCGAGGCCGCGGACATCGGCGGCTATTACCGCCCCGATCCCGAGAAGACGGCCGCGGTCATGCGTCCCTCGGAGACCTTGAACGAGATCATCGCCCAGCTCGGCTGATCCGGGCGTGCTGCGCCGGCTCAACCACTGAGAACGGGGTCCATCGAGATAGTTGCGGTGGACCCCGGCTGAGGGGCAGTTCTCCGTGGGCAGCACTCCGGCGCGGCCGGACGGGCTGGCCCGAAACAGGCCGGACGAGCGCGATAGATTGCCCGTGTGTCCGTGCCCGAACTGAGCCCGATCGACCAGCGGATCCTGGGTGCGCTGCTGGAGAAGCAGCGAACGGTTCCGGCGAGCTATCCGCTCAGCCTCAACGCCCTGCGCACCGCGTGCAACCAGACGAGCAGCCGCGACCCGGTGAGCGACTACGGCGATCAGGAGCTCGAGCAGCAGCTTCGGGACCTCAAACACCGCGAGCTCGTCAAGGTCGTCTGGGCCGGCAAGGGCTCGCGGACGCTGAAATATCACCAACTC
Organism: Propionibacteriaceae bacterium; assembly: GCA_030544185.1. The sequence continues at coordinate 6,368 of JAUNRO010000165.1, forward strand.
CTCACCGATCGCCTGGGCCTGGCGGATGACGAAGCCGCGCTGATCACCGTGTTGCTGCTGCGCGGCGGCCAGGCCCCCGGTGAGCTGAAGACCCGCACCGATCGGTTGCACCAGTTCGCCGACCGGGAGGAGGTCGAGGGCTGCCTGGCCCGCCTGGCCGATCGGGCCACGCCGCTGGTGCGCCAGCTGGAGCGCAAAGCGGGCCAGCACGATCACCGCTGGATCCATCTGCTCGGCCCGGTCCAGGGCGAATCGGAACCGGTGACCCCGGCGCCGGCGGTCGATCGGGAAACAGTCCTCGCGGACGGTGGCGCTGCCCGGAATGTGGCGGTCACCGCGGCCTACGACGCGGCCGCTGCGGCGTACGCCGGGGGGCCGGGCCACGCTGACCCGGAGCACCGCGCCTTCGACCGCTGGCTGCTCGGCCGCGTTGCGGCGCTGGCCAACGGGCCGATCGCAGACGTCGGCTGTGGGTTCGGCGAGACCACCCGCTGGCTCGCCGATGCCGGCGCAGACGTGACGGGCTTCGATCTGTCCCCCGGCATGGTGGCGGCCGCCCAGGCGGCCCATCCCGAGCTGACGTTCGCCACCGGCGACCTGACCAAGCTGCTGCGTCCCCCGACCGCATCGGCCTGGGGCGCGATCACCGCCTGGAACGCCCTCGTCCACCTCGCCGAGTCCGAGCTGCCCGGCGCCATCGGCGCGCT
>JAUNRO010000166.1:0-6050 GCA_030544185.1 Propionibacteriaceae bacterium
GCGATCATCTGAGCCGCGCGATCATCTGAGTCAGCGGTGGCGCGCGACCTCATAGAGCGCGATGCCGGTGGCCACGCCCGCGTTCAGCGACTCCACCGCGCTCGCGATCGGGATCGACACCAGCACATCGCAGTGCTCGCGGACCAGCCGGGACAGCCCGTCCCCCTCCGAGCCGACGACGAGCACGAGCGGCCCGTCCAGGCCCGGCGCTTCCTCGATGTCGGTCTCGGCCTCGCCCGCCAGCCCGGCGATGGTGAAGCCGGCTTTGGCGTACGCCTCGAGGGCGCGGTTGAGATTCCCCGCGCGGGCGATCGGCAGGCGGGCGGCCGCCCCGGCGGAGGTCTTCCAGGCGGCGGCGGTCAGGTGCGCCGAGCGGCGCTCGGGAATGACGACCCCGGCGGCGCCGAACGCCGCCGCCGAGCGGACGATCGCGCCCAGGTTGCGCGGATCGGTGATCTGGTCGAGCATCACCACGATCGGGGCATGATCGGCCTCGAGGGCGTCGGCGAGCAGGTCGTCCGGATGCGCGTAGTCGAACTCGGGCAGCTTCAGCGCCACCCCCTGGTGAATCGCGCCGCCGGTGAGCCGGTCCAACTCGGTCCGGGTCGACTGCAGCGTCGGGACGCCGTGATCGGCGCAGTGTTTGAGGATGTCGCGCAGCCGGGAGTCCCGCTCCGCCCCGTCGGCGATGTAGGCGGTGTGGACCGGGATGCCGGCCTGCAGCGCCTCGAGCACGGGGTTCCGCCCAGCGACCCACTCCGGGCCGGCGCCGGGCCGTCCGGTGCGCTCGCGAGTGCTCTTCGGGCGCGCGGCCGCCTGCCGGGTGGCGGCCTGTTTCGCCTTGTAGGCCTTGTGATAGGGCCGGTCCTCGGCCTTCGGCGTCGGGCCCTTGCCCTCGAGGCTGCGGCGGATCCGGCCCCCCGAGCCGGCGGGGCCCTTGCCCTTGCCCCGGCTGCGGGCGCCGCGGCGCTGTGAGTTGCCTGCCATCAGTTCTCCAGTTCCCACCGCGGACCGCTGGGGGTGTCGGTGATCTTCAGACCGAGCTCGTTCAGCTGGTCGCGGATCGCGTCCGCGGCCGTCCAGTCCTTGCGGGCGCGGGCGTCGGTGCGCTGCGCCAGCAGGGCCTGGACGAGCCCGTCGACGACCGGGCGGAGCTGACCGTTCACCCCGGTGGCCGTCCCGGTGTCGCTCAGCTCGGCCCAGACCGGGTCATCGGCCGCCAGCCCGAGGACGCCGAGCATCGCCTTCACCTCGCCCAGGATCCGTCGCACCGCGTCGGTATCGCCGGACTCGAGCGCCGCATTGCCCTGGCGTACGGCCGTGAAGAGCGTCGCCATCGCACCCGGGGTGCCCAGGTCATCGTTCATGGCGTCGGCGAAGGCGGCCGGAACGGCCGACGGCTCGGTGTCGGCGACCTCCGCCGCGCGGGTCACGAAAGAATCGATGCGCGCCAGCTGGGCGGTCGCCTCGGCCAGCGACTCCGGGGCGAATTCGATGATCGAGCGATAGTGCGGTGCGAGGAGATGGAGCCGCACGGCGCGCGGGGGATAGTCCTGGGTGACCTTCGAGACGAGCGCCACGTTGCCGAGAGACTTGCTCATCTTCTCACCCTTCATGGTGACGAGGGCGTTGTGCATCCAGTGCCGCGCGAACGGCTTGCCGGCCGCGGTCGACTGGGCGAGCTCGTTCTCGTGGTGCGGGAAGCGCAGGTCGAGCCCGCCCCCGTGGATGTCGAACTCGTCACCGAGATATTTGCCGGCCATCGCCGAGCACTCCAGGTGCCAGCCCGGACGGCCGCGGCCCCACGGCGTCGGCCAGGACGCGGTCTCCGGCTCGCCCTCCTTGTGGCCCTTCCACAGCGCGAAGTCGCGCGGGTCACGCTTGCCGCGCGGGTCGGCGTCCTCGGCCTCGGCCATGTCGGCGATCTTCTGGTTGGACAGCCGGCCGTAATCCGGCCAGGACCGCACATCGAAATAGACGTCCCCGGATTTGTCGGGCGCGGGATAGGCATGGCCGCGCTCGATCAGTTCCTCGATCATCTCGATCATCTCGGTCACGTGGCCGGTCGCTCGCGGCTCATAGGTGGGGGGCTGGCAGCCCAGCGCGGCATAGGCGCGGTGGAGCTCGCGCTCGAAGCGATAGGCCCAGGCATACCACTCCTCACCGTGCTCGGCCGACTTCGCGAGGATCTTGTCGTCGATGTCGGTGATGTTGGCGACGATCTTGACCTCGAACCCCTCGTGGGTGAGCCAACGGCGCAGGACGTCGAAGACGACCTCCTTGCGGATATGGCCGACGTGGGGTGCGGCCTGGACCGTGAGCCCGCAGTGATAGATCGACACCTTCCCCGGGACGACCGGGTCGAGCGGAGCGATGGTGCGGGTCGCGGAATCGTAGAGCTGGAACGTCACCCCCCAACCCTAGCCGCGCCGCGCCACCTCCTTGAGGGCCGTGCTCAGTCTGTCCACGTCGGTGGCGTCGGTATAGGGCGCGAGGCCGACTCGCACCGCGCCGTGGTCGCCGAGGCCGAGGGCGCGGGAGCACTCGAGCGCATAGAAGCTCCCGGCCGGGGCGTTGACGTCGTGGGCGGCGAGGTGGACCGAGACCTCGGGCGAGGGGATGCCCGCAATTTCGAACAGCAGCGTCGGCGTCCGGCGTGCGGCGCGGGAATAGACGGTTGCGCCGATGTCGCGGAGGGTGTCCTCGATGCGGGCCCGCAGGGTGAGCTCGTGGTCGGCCATCGCGTGCATGGCGCTGCGGAGGCGTTGGTAGCGCGGGCTTTCGGGCTGGTCGTCCAGTGCGCCCAGCAGGAACTCCCGGCGTGATCCGCCGACGGCGAGGCCGGCGTCCTGCTCGTGATTGAGCATGCCGGCGAGGAAGTTGACTGCTGCCGTCGTCCCGGCGAGCAGCTCATAGGGCAGCGTGCCCAGCTCGAATCGCTCCGGCACAGTGTCGGTCGACGGGGCGAGCTTGTCGGGGCGGAGGGTCTCGAGGAGAGCGGGGTCCGCGGCGAGGACGCCGAGGTGGGGGCCGCAGAATTTGTAGGGCGAGCACGCCAGGAAATCCGCGCCGAGGGTCCGGCGGTCGACGGACTCGTGGGCGGCATAGTGCACCGCGTCGACATAGGTCAGCGCTCCGGCGGCCCGGGCTGCGGCGGTGATCGCGGGGATGTCTGGCATGGTCCCGATCAGGTTGGACGCCGCGGTGACGGCGACGACGCGGGTGCGCTCGGTGAGCAGCTCCGTGACGGCCTCGACCGGGAGCTCGCCGGTGGCCGGGTCGAACTCCGCCCAGCGGACCTGCGCGCCGGCGCGCTCGGCGGCGATCACCCAGGGGCGGATGTTGGCGTCGTGATCGAGGCGGGTGACGATGACCTCATCGCCGGTGCCCCAGGCCTGGGCGAGGGTTGCGGCCATCGAGAAGGTGAGCTGGGTCATCGAGCGGCCGAAGATCACTCCGGAGGGGTGCGCGCCGAGGAGGTCGGCCACCGCAGACCGGGCGTCGAGGACGATCCGGTCCGCGTTGCGCTCGGCGGTGGTCACCGTGCCTCGGTTCGCCAGCGGAAGGACCAGGGCATCGGCGACCGCTGAGGCCACCGGCGTCGGCGTCTGGGTGCCACCGGGGCCATCGAAGTGCGCGGCCGGATCGGGTCCGGCGAGGGCGGGAAAGAGCGGGCGCAGCACGTGGGGATCGAAGCTCATGGCCTAATCGTGCCGGAATCCATGGTGGACAATGGAACTGTGTGGTGCGTCACACGCGCGCGGGAGGGGGTCGCATGGTCGAACGCATCCTGCCGTCGGCCGAGGGCCGGGCGCTCGTGGAGCTCGTCGCGAGGTTCGCCCGGGAGCAGCTCGCGCCGGCGGCCTCGGCCGCAGAGGCCGCGGAGGCGTTCCCGCGGGAACGTCTGGTCGCCCGGGGGGAGCTCGGCCTGTTCGCCATGCCCTATCCGGAGTCGCTCGGAGGATTGGGTCAGCCCTATGAGGTCTATCTGCAGGCGCTCGAGGAGATCGCCACCACGTGGGTGAGCGTCGCCCTGGCCGTCAGCGTCCACGTGATGACGTGCCACCCGGTCGTCCATGGCGGTTCACCCGAGCAGCAGGACCGGCTCCTGCCCGGGATGCTCGGCGGGCGCCAACTCGGGGCCTATGCCCTCTCCGAACCCCAGGCCGGCTCCGACGTCGAGGCGATCCGGCTGCGTGCCAGGCGGGAGGGCGACGGCTATGTCCTCGATGGGGAGAAGGCGTGGACGACGCACGGGGGGTTCGCCGACTACTACATGACGTTTGCGCGAACGAATGAGGGCCGCGACGGGCTGAGCTGCTTCGTTGTCGACGGCGCGGCCGACGGGCTGGTGCCCGGGCCAAGGGAGCGCAAGATGGGGATGCGCTCCTCGCCGACGACGCCGGTGCACTATGCGGGCGTGGGGGTGCCGGTGGCGAACCGGATCGGCGCCGAGGGGGACGGCCAGCGCCTGGCGCTCAGCGCACTCGCCAACGGGCGGCTCGGCGTCGCGGCGTGTGCCACCGGGCTGGCGCAGGCGGCGCTCGATGCGGCTGTGGCCTATGCGAAGGAGCGCGAGCAGTTCGGCCGGCGCATCGCAGACTTCCAGGGCACCCGTTTCCTGCTCGCGGAGATGGCGGCGAAGGTGGCTGCAGCGCGGGCGACCTATCTGCACGGGGCGCGCAAGTGTGACGCGGGCGTGGACTTCGTCGCCGACGCCGCGATCGCCAAGCTCGTCGCCACCGACGCCGCCATGACCGTGACGACCGATGCGGTGCAGGTGCTGGGTGGTAGCGGCTATGTCGAGGACTTCCCCGTCGAGCGCTATTTCCGCGAGGCCAAGGTCACCCAGATCTTCGAGGGCACCAATCAGATCCAGCGGTTGGTCATTGCGCGGGCGCTGCTGCGTGGAGGACTCGGCGACGCCTGAGGCCGTGGGTGCCGGCGGTCCGGTGACCCGGTTTTGCTCGGGTGGGCGAGTATCCCTCCTCGGCGCGAGGTCCTAATCCGCGGCTCGGCGGCGCAGGCTGTCGATGTCGAGATGCTCCGTCGGCTCGGGCGTTCCCGCCGGGACCTCCTGCCACGGCTCGGCGGGCTCGGTGGGCCCGGCAGGACCGTCCTCGGCATAACCCTCGGTCGGGTCGAACGGATTCGCCCAGCGCCGGCCCGCGAAGCCGATGACCTCCATGTCGTCCTCGGGCAGGTCCTCGTTGGGGAGCTGGGCGAGCACCTCGTCGACATAGCCGGTTGCCGCGTCGGCGAGGGGCACCTCACGGCCGGCAGCCTCGGAGCGATACCAGCGATAGTCGAGGAACTCGTGATAAAGCTGCGCTACATCGCGCTTGGCGAGCAGGTGCGCAGGCACCGCACGGATCACCGGCTCGAAGCATTCGGTGAGCCACTGATGGGCGCCGACCGCCTCGTCGACGCCCTGCTGGTCGGTGCGGACGCGGAATGAGTCGAGGTCATTGAGCAATCGGCGGGCCTGGTTCTCCTCCGTATCCAGCCCGGTGAGCCGCAGCAGGCGGCGGGAGTGATGTCCGGGATCCACGACCTTGGGCTGGATGCGGATCGAGGTGCCATCCATGTCGGTGGTGATGTCGAGCTCCGCGATGTCGAACCCGAGGGCGTTGAGCCGGCGGACCCGCCCCTCGATCCGATGCATCTGCGACTCGTCGAACTCCTCCGGCGCGGTGAGCTCGTCCCACAACTCCCGATAGCGCGACTCGATCTGCTCGACCAGAGTGAACGGATCGAGCGCGCTGTCGAGCAGGCCGCCGGCCTGGAGGTCGAGAAACTCTCCAAACAGGTTCGTCCGGGCGATGTGCAGGTCGTGCTCGCGCTGGCCGGTGCTGAGTGAGTTGTGCAGTTCGCCGGTCTCGGCATCCACAAGATAGGCAGCGAACTCACCGGCATCGCGGCGGAAGAGCGTGTTCGATAGGGAGACGTCTCCCCACAGGAACCCGACCAGGTGCAGGCGGGCCAGCAGCACGACCATCGCGTCGATGAGGCGGCCGAGGGGTCGCAGGCCCGCGCCGGTGAGTTGCTGA
>JAUNRO010000166.1:6060-7070 GCA_030544185.1 Propionibacteriaceae bacterium
CGATGAGGCGGCCGACGGTCTCGGAGCGCACGCCGCTGGTGAACAGCGAGCGATAGGGGAGCGCGAAACGCAGATGGTGGGTGACGAGGACCGGGTCGAGGGGCTGACCGTCCGGTGTCCGCCGGCCGGTCACGACCGCCGCCGCCTCGACCGCAGGCGTATCCATCCGCGCCAGATCGTGGAGCAGCCGATACTCGTGGAAGGCGAGGTGTTCGATCACTTCCTTGGCGGCATAGACCTCATCGCCGACCCGGATGAACCGCACCACATGGCGGGAGATGCCTCGTGGCAGCGCCACGAGATAGTCGAGCGGCCACTCCGCCAACGGCATATCCCAGGGCAGGGGAATGAGCCGGGCATCTGGCCTCGCTGACAGAAATCGCGGCATTGCCTCAGTGTGTCAAAGAAGCGACCACCCTGTCAGGCTTCAGGAGATGCGATCCCCGGTAGTGGGGGAGAAGACGTGGACGTGATCGGGCTCGACCGCGAGCCGGACCTGAGTGCCCTTCTGCGGCGGGCGGCGCGACGCGATCCGCGCCACGAGCTGCGGGGCAGTGAGCGTCTGGTCCCCGGGCAGTCCGGTCGGGGTGCCATAGAGATAGGAGTCCGCGCCGAGTTCCTCGACCACTGCGATGTCGAGGCCGATGCCGCCGTTGTCGGAGAGCAGGAAGTTCTCCGGGCGGATGCCAATCGTCAGCACGCTCTCGCCGGGTGCCCGGTCGAGGACCTCCCGGGCCACCGGGATCACGAAGTCGCCGATCTGCACACCGTCGTCGGTGACGCGCCCGTCGATCAGGTTCATCGCGGGCGAGCCGATGAAGCTGGCGACAAAGAGATTGCGCGGGGTGTCATAGAGCACGAGCGGGGAATCGACCTGCTGCAGGAGCCCGTCCTTCATCACCGCGACCCGATCGCCCATCGTCATGGCTTCGACCTGATCGTGGGTGACATAGACAGTCGTCACACCGAGCCGGGTCTGCAGCGCCGCGATCTGCGTCCGCGTGGAGACC
>JAUNRO010000167.1 GCA_030544185.1 Propionibacteriaceae bacterium
GTCACCGTCGGCCTGGCCCTCGCCACCGTCGCCCTGTTCGAGGGCATCTGGGGCCCGGATCCGGTCTTCATCTCGGGCCCCGCCTGGATGCAGCAGACCACGGTGATCCTCGGTGCCCCGGTGCCCAACGACCGGTTCATCTGCATCGCCGTCGCCGTGGTGGTCCTGCTCGCGATCGTCGTGTTTCTCAACAAGACCCGCTATGGCCTGATCATCCGGGCCGGGGTGGAGAACCGGTCGATGGTCACCGCGCTGGGCATCGACGTGCGCCGAGCGTTCACCCTCGTCTTCTCCATCGGCGGCGCTGCTGCGGGAATCGGTGGGGTGCTGGCCTCCCAATACTTCGGCTATGTCTCCCCCTCGCTCGGCGGCACCTTGTTGATCTTCGCGTTCATCGTCACGGTCATCGGCGGTCTCGGTTCCCTGACGGGCGCCGCGATCGCCTCGGTCCTGGTCGCGGTCCTGCAGCAGTTCGCCAATTACTACCTCGGTGTGGGTGACCTCATCGTCGTGCTGCTCCTCGCGGTGGTGCTGCTCGTCCGTCCCACCGGCATCCTCGGAAAGCAGGCAGCATGAGCACCGCCGCGCCCGCCCCCACGCAGGCCAAGCGCCCCAAGGCCCGCCCGGTCGCCGCGATCGGCGGCGTCATCGCCGTGGTCGTCCTCGCCGCGCTGCCGCTGCTGGCCCTGCCGGGCCTGGGGATCCTGCCGGGGCCGACCTATACCCCTGGTTCGCTGCACCTGTTGGCGATGTGCTGGCTGATCGGCGCGCTCGCGCTGTCCTATCACCTGCTGTTCGGGGTGGCGGGTCTGCTCAGCTTCGGCCACGCGCTCTATTTCGGCGTCGGTGTCTATGGCCTGGGCATCGTCCTCGCCAACACCGACCTGCCCCTGCTGCCTGCGGCCGCGCTGGTGCTCGTCGGCGGCATCGTGATCGCCCACATCATCGGCGCGATCAGCCTGCGCGTCACCGGCATTTCGTTCGCCATGGTGACTCTCGCCTTCGCCCAGGCCGGCAATGTGCTGGTCCGCCGCAACCCCGGACACAGCACCGGGGGCGAGGAGGGCCTCGCGCTCGCCACCGCCGGCGTACCCGTTGTCCTCATCGGCGTCGTCAACACCCGCAACCTCTATTGGCTCGCCCTCGCCGTGCTCGTCCTGGTCTTCCTGGTCGTCCACTGGATCGAGCGATCGCGGGCCGGTCACCTGATCGCGGCCACCCGCGAGAACGAGATGCGCGTCCGGGTGCTCGGCGGCAGCCCCTATGTGGTCAAGCTCGTCACGTTCGTGATCGCCGCGACGCTCGCCACGATCGTCGGCATGGCCTACCTCCTGCTCCAATCCGGCGCCCAGCCACGCGCCACCTCCGCGGACTTCACACTGACCCTGCTCGTCATGGTCGTTCTCGGTGGCGTCGGCAGCCGGATCGGGGCGGTGATCGGCGGCGTCCTCTATACCCTGCTCGACCAGCGGCTCGGCACGCTCGCGTCCTCGCCGGCGATCGCCAACCTGCCGCCGTTCCTGCACATCCCCCTCAGCGAGCCCCTGTTCATCCTCGGAACCCTGTTCATTCTGGTTGTGTTGTTCCTGCCGGGTGGACTCTCCGGGGCCCTCAACCGGCTCAACCCCCGCCGATCGGAACGCGCCGATCCGCGCGAGACCCTTGAGGAGGTCCTCTGATGACCACGACCGCACCCGGTGCCCACACCCTGTTCCGCTGGATTTCCGACCGCGCCCGGATGGCGCCCGATTCGATCGCGATCGAGGACCGCGAGGCGGTGCTCACCTATGCCGAGTTGTACGCCCGGGCGAGCGACACCGCGGACGGGCTCGTGGCCGCCGGTTATGGCCGAGGCGACCGGGTCGTCACGATCAGCGGGAACAGCGCGGATCAGATCGTGGCGTTCTTCGCCTGCGCCCGGCTCGGGATGACGCTGGTGCCGCTGATGTGGCGGCTCACCCCGTTCGAGCTCGCCGATCAGATCGAGCGTTCGGCACCACAGCTGATCGTCATCGAGGAGGAGTACGCCGAGTTGGCCGCCCAGGCGGTCGAGCGCGTCAACACCACCGAGCCGGCGCTCCTGATCTCCTTCGCCGAGCTCACCAGTCCGCCCGCGCGCCCGTCCGGCACCCCTCCGCTGGCAGGTCCCGCCCAGGACGACGACCCGATCCTGGTGATCTTCACCTCGGGCAGCTCGGGCAAGCCGAAGGCCGCGCCACTGACCCAGGCGAATTGCTTCTGGAACAACTTGTCGTTCTCCCGCACGATCCCGATGACCGACACCGACGTGCTGCTCGCCTTCCTCCCCCAGTTTCACTCCGGCGGCTGGAACATCCAGACCCTGCTGGCCTTCTGGGTGGGCGCGACAGTCGTGCTGGAGCGGGCGTTCGACCCGGGCCGGGTGCTGTCGCTCATCGGCTCCCGCGGCATCACCACGATGATCGGGGTCCCGGCGACCTATCAGATGCTCGCCGCCCACCCCGACTTCGCCGACACCGACCTGTCCTCCCTCGGCACCGTCGTGGTCGGCGGTGGGACGCTGCCGGTGCCGCAGTTGCAGCTTTTCCATGAGCGCGGCGTCCAGCTCTGCCAGGGCTATGGCCTCACTGAGGCCTCCCCCAATGTGCTGTGCCTGCCGGCCCGCGATGCGCTGGCCAAGCAGGGCTCGGCGGGCAAGCCTTATCCCTATGTGGACTGTGCGGTCGCGGATCCCACGACCCATGAGCTGCTGGCGGGTGAAGCCACCGGCGAGCTCCTGGTCAGCGGGCCCGGGGTGTTCCCCGGCTATCTCGACGACCCCGAGGCGACAGCGAAGACCATGCACGGCGACTGGCTGCTCACCGGGGACATGGTCCATCGCGATGAAGACGGCTTCTATTTCATCGTCGACCGCATCAAGGACATGTACAAGTCCGGCGGCGAGAACGTCTCCCCCACCGAGGTCGAGGACGTGCTGCGCCTGCACGAGGCCGTCGAGCAGGTTGCCGTAGTCGGCGTTCCGGACGAGCGCTGGGGCGAGGTCGGCAAGGCCTTCGTTGTCCTGCGCGAGGGCGCGGAGACCGATGAGGCCACCCTCTGCACCCACTGCGCGGAGCGGCTGGCCAGGTTCAAGGTGCCGAAGTCGGTGGAGTTCGTCGCCGAGCTCCCCTACAACGCGCTCAACAAAGTGCGCCGCTTCCGTCTGCGCGATGACGAGGCGGACCGCCACGAGGAGGGCACCGAGCTGCCCGCCGGCGAGGAGGACGGATGAGAGTGGTGCCGCGGACGGCCCGGGGAACCGCCACCAAGGAGAAGCTCCTGGCCGCCGCCGAACAGGTCTTCGGCCAGCTCAGCTATCACGACGCCTCGATCGTCAAGATCACCGAGGCGGCCGGGGTCGCCATGGGCACCTTTTATCTCTACTTCGACAGCAAACTGCAGATCTTCGAGGAGCTCGTCGAAGACCTCAACCGGCGCGTACGCCGCGCCATGAGCGAGGCCGCCGTCGACGCACCGGACCGGCTGGCCGCCGAACGTGCGGGCTTCCGGGCGTTCTTCGCCTTCACCGAGCAGCACCCCGGGCTCTATCGGGTGATCCGTCAGGCGGAGTTCGTCTCCCCGAAGGCCATGAAACAGCACTACGAGCGGATCATTGCGCCGTACGCCGCGGGTCTGCGGGAGGCCGTCTCCCGCGGCGAGGTCGCGCCGGTCGATCCGGATGTCGCCGCGTGGGCATTGATGGGGATGGGCGAACTGATCGGGCTGCGCTGGCTACTGTGGGATTCGTCCGACGATTCTCCACCCCCGCTGCCCGACGATGTCTTCCAGCACACGGTCGATCTCGTCGAGCGGATGTTGCAGCCGACGGCAGCCAAGGAGCAGTGATGACCGAACAGACTCTGACCGGCAGAACGGCACTCGTCACTGGGGCCGGCAGTGGCATCGGCGCGGGCATCGCCCACGTCCTGGCCGCGCGCGGCGCCGAGGTCACGGTCGCCGACATCAACGCCGAGGCCGCCGAACGGGTGGCCGGCGAGATCGGGGGCCGGACCTGGATCGTCGACCTCGGCGACACCACCGCCCTCGATTCGCTCACGCTCAGCACCGACATCCTCGTGAACAACGCCGGCATCCAGCAGGTCTCCCCGATCGAGGATTTCGACCCCGAGCGCTGGCGGTTGATCCTGCGGATCATGCTCGAGGCGCCGTTCCTGTTGATCCGCGCGGCGCTCCCCCAGATGTACGCCCGGGGCTGGGGCCGGATCATCAATATCTCCTCGGTGCACGGGCTGGTCGCCTCGCCCTACAAGTCTGCTTACATCACCGCCAAACACGGGCTCGAGGGACTGTCCAAGGTGACCGCCGCGGAAGGGGCGACGAAGGGAGTGACCAGCATGTGCATCAACCCTGGCTATGCCTGGACCCCGCTCGTCGAGCATCAGCTGGCCGATCAGGCGGCGACCCACCGGATGAGCATCGACGAGGTGACCGAGAAGGTCATCCTCGCGCGGCAGTCGATCAAGGACTTCGTCCAGCCGACCGACCTCGGGGAGATGGTGGCGTTCCTGTGCGGGCCGCACTCGACGATGATCACCGGCACCAACTTCATCGCCGACGGAGGGTGGGTGGCCCGATGAACGCCTATCCGGCCGATCGGCCGGTCGCCGCCCACGAGCGCTATCGCACTCTCGACGCCCCCGTGCCCGGTGGTGACCTCCATGTCGGCATCTGGGATCCGGCAGCCGGCGACACCGCCGGCACGCTGTTGGTCATCCCGGGCATCACCGGCACCCACCTCTCCTGGCAGTGGCTGACCCAGGCCATGCCCGCTTGGCGCCTGATCGCACCCGACCTGCGCGGCCGCGGCCTCAGCAACCGGGTGCCCGGACCCTATGGGCTGACCCGGCATGCCGACGACCTCGTCGCCGTGCTCGAGGCGGCGGGTGTGAACGAGCCGATCACCGTCGTCGGGCATTCGATGGGCGGTTATGTGGCGCTGGTCCTGGCCCACCGGGAGCCGGCCCGCGTCGGCCGGCTGTTTCTCATCGACGGTGGCCTGCCGGTCCAGCTGCCCGATGGCGTGCGACCCGAGGATGCGTTGATCGCGGTGCTCGGCCCGACAGCCAAGCGGCTGCAGACCATCTTTGCCAGTCAAGCCGAGGTTGATGCGTTCTGGCAGGCCCATCCTGGGCTGCAGGGGCAATGGGGCCCGGAGCTCGCGGCCTATGCGGCGTACGATCTCATCGGCGAACCGCCCAACCTCCGCCCATCCACCAGCTATGAGGCGATGGCGGGCGACTCGACTGACATCCAGCTCGGGGACGACCTGCCCCGGGCGATGACCGAGCTCAACCATCCCGCGGTATTCCTGCGCGCCGAACGGGACATGCGCAACGAGCCCGGCGGGCTGTTCACCACCGAGTGGGCGGCGCAGTGGGCCGCGCAGCTCCCGCGCCTGAGCGTTCAGGACGTCCCGGACACGAACCACTTCAGCATCGTGATGGCCCACGACGGCGCCGCGCAGCTCGCCAGGATCATCGGCTAGATTCGCCCTCACGCAATTGCTAAGAAAGGGCTGTTGTGGCGATCGAAACCGAGCGGAAGTTCGCCGTGGACCCGAAGGCCCCGGTGCCGGATCTCTCCGGCGTCGTCACCCTCGGCGAGTCCCGCCTGCACAACCTGCGGGCTGTCTATTTCGACACCCCCGACTTCCTGCTCGCGCGCAATCGGCGGACGCTGCGCCGGCGCACGGGTGGTTCCGATGCCGGGTGGCACCTGAAGCTGCCGGCCGCGGAGGACGCTCCCCCGAATTCCCGCGAGGAGGTGCACGCGCCGCTCACAGACGGGCCGGGTTCGCTGAGTGTCCCCGCCGAGCTGCGGGCGCGCGTGGCCGAAATCATCGAGTACGCCCCGCTGGTCCCCGTGGTCGAGCTGATCACCACCAGGCGCGAGGTCGACCTCAACGACGGCGACAAGCTGGTGGCTCTGCTCTGTGACGACACCGTCACCGCGACCCGCGGGGACAAGGTCCGCAGCTGGCGTGAGATCGAGGTCGAACTCGCCGGGTCGGGGACCGTCGCCACCCTGGACGCGATCACCACGGCGTTCGAGACCGCCGGGGTGCCGCTGTCGGAGTCGTCGTCCAAGCTGGGCATCGCGCTGGGCAAGGCGCTGGCGAAGGCCGAGCAGCGGCGCGAGATCGGCCGCAAGGCGAGCGTCGCCGAAGTGGTCGGGGCCTATCTGAACACCCAGATCGGCGTCATCCAGGGGCGGGAGGCCGAGGCGCGTGAGGACGCGCCCGATGCTGTGCACAAGATGCGAGTCGGCGTCCGGCGCCTGCGATCGGCCCTGCGCACGTTCCGGCCGTTCCTCGACCGGGATCGCGTGCGGGCGCTGCGCACCGAGCTCAAGTGGCTCGGCGAAGCCCTGGGCGGACCCCGGGACGCCGAGGTCCTTGCCGCCCACCTGATCCCCGCCGTCCAGGCCCTACCGGAAGAGGCGGTCGTCGGTCCGGTGCTCGACCGGATCACCGCTGAGCTGAAGGTGCGCCACGCCACCACCCATGGCGCAATGGTGCAGGCACTCGACTCCGACCGGTTCCGGTTGCTCACCGACGCACTCGCCGAGTGGGCTGTCGCCCCGCCCTTCAACGACTATGGGGCAGCGCGGGCGAAAGGCCTGCTGCCCGAGCGGTTGGAGCAGGTCGGCCGGCGCACCCTCAAGGAGTGGAAGGCCGCCGAGAAACTTGACGGGGAAGAACAATTGCACGGCTGGCATGAGACCCGGAAGCGGGCGAAGCAGGCCCGCTATGCGTGGGAGGCCGCCATTCCCGCCCTCGGCGAAACCGCGACGACGGCCGCCGAGGCGTGGGAGCAGGTCACCGAGGCGCTCGGTGTCGTGCAGGACGCCGTCGTGGCCCGGGAAGCCATCAGGGGTCTCGCCGACACGGCGACCGAACACGGCGAGTCGAGCTTCACCTATGGAGTGCTCTATGAGCACGAGATCGAGCGGACCGCGAACTTCCATGCGGAGGCGGTCGACGCGATTCGCGTGGCGCGCAAGCTATCGGTCGAGGGCTGATTGGACCCT
>JAUNRO010000168.1 GCA_030544185.1 Propionibacteriaceae bacterium
CTCAGCTGCATGCGTGCGAAATTGCAGAACACCCGAACCCGGATCGAGCGCGGGGCCCCGCACGAGGCGGGCCGCGACTATGCCGACGCGGAGGGGATCGTCGCGGACCTGACGGTGATCGCCGACTCGCTGCGCACCCACGGCGACTCCCTCACCGCCGACGGCCGGGTCGCGCTGGCCGCGCTCACCCTCGCCACTACCGGCCTGCACCTGGCGACGCTCGACATCCGCGAACACGCCCAGAAGCATCACGAGGCGCTCGCCCCGCTGCTGGATGCGGTGGGCGGCCTCCCCCGGGCATACGCCGAGCTCTCCCGCGGCGGGCGCCTGCGCGCCCTGGCCGCCGAACTGGAGTCGCGCCGGCCCCTGCTCACCTGGACCGCCGAGCGCGGCCGGGTGCTGCAGGTGTTCGACGAGATCCGCCGCGCGCAGCGGGCCTATGGGAAGGAGGTCGTCGAGACCTACATCATCTCGATGACCCAGGGCGCGGACGATGTCCTCGCCGCGGCTGTGCTGGCGCGCGAGGCCGGATTGTTGGATCTCAATCCGGACGCGAAGCCGTTCGCCGACCTCGGCTTCGCGCCGCTGCTGGAGACGATCGAGGAACTGCGCGAGGCCGCGGACCTGCTCGATGAGCTCCTCACGACGCCCGCCTATCGCGAGCTCGTCCGGCTGCGCGGGGATGTGCAGGAGGTCATGCTCGGCTATTCGGACTCCAACAAACAGGCCGGTGTGCTGACGAGCCAGTGGGAGATCCACCGCGCCCAGCGCGCGCTGCGCGATGTGGCGGCCCAGCACGGCGTGCGGCTGCGGCTGTTCCACGGCCGGGGCGGCTCGGTCGGCCGCGGCGGTGGACCGACCTATGACGCGATCCTGGCCCAGCCCTTCGGCGTGCTTGCCGGGGAGATCAAGTTCACCGAGCAGGGCGAGGTGATCTCGGACAAGTATTCGCTGCCGGCCCTCGCCAAGGAGAACCTGTCGCTGTCGCTGGCCGCCGTCCTGCGCGCCAGCACACTCCACCGCGACCAGGTCGTGCCCACCGATGACCTCACGCGCTGGGGGAAGGTCCTCGATGTGGCGAGCGATGCGGCGTACGCCCGCTATCGCGCGCTGGTCGAGGATCCCGACCTGCCCGCCTATTTCGTCGCCGCGACCCCGGTCGACCAGCTCGGCGCGCTGAACATCGGCAGCCGGCCGGCCAAGCGACCGGACTCCGACGCGGGCCTGGAGGGGCTCCGCGCGATCCCGTGGGTGTTCGGCTGGACCCAGACCCGGCAGATCGTCCCGGGTTGGTATGGCGTCGGCTCCGGCCTCAAGGCCGCCCGCGAAGCCGGCCACGAGGACGACTTGCGCGCGATGCTCGGCGGCTGGGCGATGTTCGCATCGGTGATCTCCAACGTCGAGATGACGGTCGCCAAGACCGACCTCGCGATCGCCTCGCATTATGTCCAGACACTCGTTCCGGAAGACCTGCGCCACATCTTCGATGACATCCGCGCCGAGTTCGCGCTGACCGTCGACGAGCTGCGGCGGCTGACCGGTGAGGACCACCTCCTGGACGACCAGCCGGCCCTGAAGCGGACGCTGGCGGTCCGTGATCAATACCTCGACCCGATCTCCTATCTGCAGGTCGAGCTGCTGCGGCGGTTGCGGGCCGGAGAACTCGACGACGAGGCGGTGCTCCAGCGGGCGCTGCTGATCACCGTGAACGGCGTCGCTGCGGGGCTGCGCAACACGGGCTAATTCCAGCTCTTGCGCTGACTCCAGATGATCTGGCCATAGTGGGTCTCGCGCTCGTTGCCATGCGCCAGAAAGAGCTCGAGGGTCCGCCGGACGGTGAGGAACGCGAGGTCCTCCCACGGGATCTCGTCGAAGGCGAAAAGCCGGCACTCGATGGTTTCGATCCCTGGGTCGAAGTCGGTATCGAGCAGCGTGGCCGTCCAATAGAGATGGACTTGGTGGGCATAGGGAACATCGAGCACCGAGAAGAGCCGGCCGAGCTCGATCCGTGCCCCGGCCTCCTCGCAGGTCTCCCGGATCGCACCCTCGGAGCTGAGCTCGCCGGCCTCGAGGAAGCCGGCGGGCAGCGTCCAGTAGTTCTTCCGGGGCTCGATGTTGCGCAGGCAGAGCAGCACTTGGTCACCGTTCCAGATGGGGACGGTGCCGACGACGTTGATCGGGTTCACATAGTCGACGAACCCGCAGTTCGGGCAGACGGCGCGGTCGCGGTCCTCCATCGGGGGGACGCGGCGTTCCATGGCATGGCCGCAGGTGCGACAGAACTTGGCCTCGGCCTTGGACATGGTCGCGAGTCTAGCCAGCGCGCCGAGGCGAGCTGCGCAGTCCGGGCGTACTCATGACTGGCGCCCGTGATAGGGCCGCAGGGCATCGGCCGGGATCTGGCCGAAGCTGCCGCGCTGGAAGTCCTCGACCGCCTGGACGACCTCGGCCCGGGTGTTCATCACGAACGGGCCGTAGTGGAACACCCGCTCCCGGATCGGCTGGCCGCCGAGAAGCAGCAGCTCCAGGGCCGGGGCGTTGCCGTCCTGGGTCTGCGCGGCGGTGAACGTCAGCCGGTCACCGTCCTCCAGCACGACCAGGTTGCCGGGCATGACCGGGCGCTGCTCGGCGCCGACGGCCCCGCGCCCCGACAGCACATAGGCGAGCGCGTTGAAGTCCGTCCGCCACGGCAGCGAGAGCTGCGCGCCCGGCTGCACCGTGGCGTGGGCCATCACGATCGGTGTGTGCGTCGAGCCGGGTCCGGTGTGACCGTCGATCTCGCCGGCGATGATCCGCACGAGCGCACCGCCGTCGGGCGAGGCGACCAGGTCGACCCGGTCACCGGTCAGGTTCTGATAGGCGGGCGGGAGGAACTTGTCCTTCTTCGGCAGGTTCACCCACAGCTGGATGCCGTGGAACAACCCGCCGGAGTCGACGAGTTCGGCGGGCGGGGTTTCGATATGGAGTACGCCCGAGCCGGCGGTCATCCATTGGGTCGCCCCGTTCTCGATCATCCCGCCGCCGCCGTGGGAATCCTGGTGCTCGAAGCGGCCATCGATGATGTAGGTCACGGTTTCGAAGCCGCGGTGGGGATGCCAGTCGGTCCCCCGCGGCTCGCCGGGGGCGTAATCCACCTCGCCCATCTGGTCCAGGTGGATGAACGGATCGAGCAGGTGGGTCGGCACGCCCGCGAAGGCGCGGCGGACGGGGAAGCCCTCGCCCTCGAAGCCCTGGGGGGCCATGGTCCAGGAGGTGATGCGGCGCTCGCGGTCGGTCGGGCTCGCCGCAGCGATGCGCGGCAGGGTCAAGGTGTCAGCGGTCACGGCGGGCATATCGGGTTCCTTTCGAAGCAGTCACCACGGACAACAGTTGATGCATCAACTATATTCCCCTGCCTGCAGTGGCAATACTGGGGTGGTGACCGATCTCATCACTCCCCGCGAGGTGCCGCTCGGCGGCCTGCGCGCCATGACCGTCCGCCGCACGCTGCCGACCCGGGGCCGGAGCCTGATCGGAGCCTGGTGCTTCCTCGACCACTACGGGCCCGATCGCGTCGCCGACACGGGCGGGATGGCGGTCGCGCGCCATCCGCACACGGGTCTCGCCACGGTGAGCTGGCTGTTCACGGGCGCGGTCGACCATCTCGATTCCGCCGGCAACTCCGCGCGCGTGGTCCCCGGCGAGCTCAACCTGATGACGGCGGGGCGGGGGATCACCCACTCGGAGTTCTCCACGAGCGACACCGAGATCCTGCACGGCGTCCAGCTCTGGTTCGCCCTGCCCGACAGCCACCGGCACGGCGACGCGGGCTTCGACCACTACCGGCCCGATCCCGTCGCGGTCGACGGCGGTGAGCTCCTGGTCTTCCTCGGCTCGCTGGGCGGCTCGACCTCCCCGGTCGAAACGGCGACCGCGCTGGTGGGCGCGGAGGTGCGCCTCCAGCCGGGGGCCCGTGTGGTGCTCACGGTCCAGCCCGGTCACGAGCATGGCCTGCTGGTCGACACGGGCTCGGCGGTGCTGGGCGATCAGCAGCTCGCCGAGGGAGAACTCGGCTTCGCGGCTGCGGGGGCCGGTGCACTGGAGGTCGTCGCCGGCGAGCACGGGGCGCGCCTGATCCTCATCGGTGGTGAGCCCCTGGGTGAGCCGATCGTGATGTGGTGGAACTTCATCGGCCGGACCCACGACGAGGTCGCCGAATATCGCGAGGCCTATCAGCGCGAGATCACCACGGGCGAGGTGGGCCGGTTCGGTCCGTTCCCGGAGGGTGCGCCGGACCCGATCCCCGCGCCGCCCATGCCGAACATGCGGCTCCGGCCGCGCGGATGATCGGCGAATATCAGGTTGGCTTTGATTGTTGATAGACACCTTTAGACTGCGTCATCATCAGCAGACGGTGTTGACGAGCTCCACGGCGTGAGCGGTGTCGCCCAGGGCGACGGTGCCCATGGAGTTGACCACCTGGGTGGCCTCATCGATCCGGAAGACCAGCAGATGGGCGCCAGCCTCGACGGTGAACGAGGGGGCGTTCGCGCCGGCCAGCGGCTGCAGGTCGTCGCCATAGACCTCCGTCAGCTGGGTCTGGGTCGATCCGACGTGGACGCCCTTCTCGGTCGCGGTGGTGTCGTCGCGGACATTGAGCATGTGCAGCGTCGTGTCATCACCGGCGTCGAAACCGAAGCCGACGCCCGCCGAGAGCAGGTCCGGTGCATAGAGCGAGGCGTCCACGTCGCCGCATTCCACCAGCTCCGGCAGGCGTTTGCCGCCGGCGATGCGGGTCAGGTCCTCAATGTCCATGCCGATTCGATAGGGACCGATTCCGCCCGGGCGCAGGATGGTGAGGTCCGCCCGGGCCGGGGTGACGGTCTCATCGATCGTCGGCTCGGTGGGCTGGCTGGTGCCGGGTGCAGCCGCCGGGGTCTCGGCAACGTCCGTGGTGGCCGGCGGGGGTGAAGCGGGGCCCCCGGGGGCGGGGGGGGGTCACGCGGCGGCCAGGTTGGCCGCGGGCAGGCTCGCGGAGGGGGCGGTGGCGGGGGTGGTGGGTTCACCACAGGCGGTCACGGTCAGCGCTGTCGTCAGCAGCAGGCCGATCCCAGCAGTGATCCGGGGTCGTGCAAGCTTCATGGCCGCATCCTGCTCGGTTCCCCCGCGCTGTGCAGTGCGATTGCCGGATATGGCCATCGAGTCAGATCTCGGCATATCTTGGCTATTCACTAGATCTGCTTAGAAGCGCTGATCGGGGCGTACATTTCGCATCACGAAGAATCAAGACGGGAGCGGCCCACCCACCGGTGGACCGCTCCCGCAGATCCAGGATCAAAGATCCGGCAGTTCAGGTCACATGCGCTCGAAGATGACGGCAATACCCTGGCCGCCACCGATGCACATGGTCACGAGGGCATACTTGCCCTCGACGCGCTGCAGCTCATAGATCGCCTTGGTGGCGATGACCGCACCGGAGGCCCCGATCGGGTGGCCGAGGGCGATGGCGCCGCCGTTGACGTTGGTCTTGGCCGGGTCGAAGCCGAGGTCCTTGGAGACGGCGCAGGCCTGGGCCGCGAAGGCCTCGTTGGACTCGACGACGTCCATCTGGTCGACGGTCAGGCCGGTCTTCTCCATCACGGCCTTGGTGGCCGGCACGGGGCCATAACCCATGATCGTGTGGTTCACACCGGCGACGGCATAGCCGACGAGCTTCGCCATCGGCTTCAGGCCGGCCGTCTGGGCCGCCTCGGCGTCGGCGAGCACGACGAAGGCCGCGCCGTCGTTGATGCCGGAGGCGTTGCCCGCGGTGACCGTGCCCTCCTTCTCGAACGCCGGCCGCATCTTCGTCAGGGACTCCATGGTGGCGTTGGCGCGCGGATGCTCATCGGTGTCGAAGATGGTGTCGCCCTTGCGGGACTTCAGGGTGATCGGAACGATCTGCTCCTTGAAGCGGCCCTCGTTGATGGCGTTCATCGCCCGCTTCTGGCTTTCGAGCGCCAGCTCGTCCTGCTCCTCGCGGGTGATGCTGTGCTCCTTGGCCAGGTTCTCGGCGGTGTTGCCCATGTGGCCCGCACCGAAGGGGTCGTTGAGGGTGTTGACCATCGAGTCGAGCATGACGCTGTCGCCCATGCGGGCGCCGTTGCGCTGGGTGGTGCTCAGATAAGCGCCGCGGCTCATGACCTCGACGCCGCCGCCCAGGGCGTAGTCATAGTCGCCGAGCTCGATCTGCTGAGCGGAGGTGACGATCGCCTGCAGGCCGGAGGCGCAGAGCCGGTTGATGTCCATGGAGGGGGTGGTCTCGGGAATGCCAGCCTGCGTCGCGGACACGCGCGAGATGTAGGCGAAGCGCTTCTCGGTCGGGATGACCGCTCCGCAAGTCACATAGCCGATCTGGTCCGGGGTGACCCCGGCGCGCTCGATCGTGGCTTTGATGACTTCGGTGGCCAGATCGATGGGCTCTATGCCAGCGAGGGAACCGCCGAAGGTTCCAATGGGGGAGCGAGCGGCAGATAGTACGACGACCTCACGCTTGTTCATGATGTTGCCTCCCAGGGCGTTGCTTGCATCGACAGCAGCGATAGTGACGCATCAGAACTTAACACCCGGACCAGTCCCACGACCCGCGGATCGGACAACAGCCTCCTGGGACCCTCACCGCGCTCGGACGCCGCGTGGAAAGATGGGTCCGACACGCCGTCCCCGGAGGAGGAGCCATGCCCGAGTTCGCCTATGAGGATCTGCTGCCCATCGGGGAGGACACCACCCCGTGGCGCAAGCTCTCCGATACAGGGGTACGCCAGGTCGAGGGCCCGGGCGGACGCGCCTTCCTCGAGGTCGATCCCGAGGCCCTGCGGCTGCTCGCCGAGACGGCGATGCACGACATCGCGCACTATCTGCGGCCGGCCCACCTGGCGCAGCTGCAGAAGATCATGGAGGACCCCGAGGCATCGGACAACGACAAGTTCGTGGCGCTCGACCTGCTGAAGAACGCGAACATCGCGGCCGGCGGGGTGCTGCCGATGTGCCAGGACACCGGCACCGCGATCGTCATGGGCAAGCGCGGCCAGC
>JAUNRO010000169.1:0-3479 GCA_030544185.1 Propionibacteriaceae bacterium
GTGTCCCGCCTCGACGACCATGATGCGGTCACATATATCCAATGTAGACATCCGGTGAGCGATGATGATCACCGTCACCTCACCCTTCAATTTGCCGAGAGTGTCCCTCACGAGGGACTCGCTGGCCCCGTCCAGCGCAGAGGTGGGTTCGTCCAAGACGATAACTTGCGGACGACCAGCGAGAGCCCGAGCGATTGAAAGCCTCTGCCGCTGGCCGCCTGACAGATAGCCGCCTCGTTGACCGAGATGTGTGTCGAACCGTTCCGGAAGCGCGTTGATGTCAGCGAGAATGTTGGCTTGTTCTGCCGCCCATTCCATCGCCTCCTGGCTGATTCCGTCTCGGAAGAAGCGAATGTTCTCAGCAACGGTACCAGTGAAGAGCCGGGCTTCCTGGGCTACAGACGCGACCTGCTCACTCCACCATTGACGATCCACACCGCGAAGATCGACGTCCCCTACACGGATCGTGCCGCCGGTCGGCGGGCGTAGGCCAAGCAGCAACTGAGCAAGGGTCGACTTCCCGGCGCCTGATGGACCGATGACGCCGATGATCTCTCCGCGATCAATCGTGAAACTCGCATCGGCAAGAGCGAAAATCTTCCCATCATACGCGAAATCGACGTCGAGCGCCTCGATCGGGGTCGCCGTTGCCGGAGTGGCTCCTCCCATGGGTGCTGCATTCTGGCGATATCGCTCAACTGTCTCGTCGATACGCTCCAAGAACGGTGTGTTCGATGCCAAAGTTCCGGCCGCGGTCACAAGTTGCTGGCCGTAGCTCAGGGATCGGAGCATCAGCAATAGGACCGCGCCGATGACCGCTAGATTCTCACGGGCAACGAGCGTCAACGCAGCAATACCTCCGAGGACCGCCGAGTAGGCCATCGTCACATAAACGGGAGCAAGCATGCCCGTCAGAGTTTGCACCTTCCGCTGCGCCGTCGTGGTCGCCGAACTCATCGTGTCAATCAGCAGCGAGAAGCGCTCAATAGCGCCGAATGTCTTCATCTCCTGGCCCAAGGTGCCGAACTCAGACACAGCGTTGGCGAAATCCAGTCCAGCAGCAGCCGACAGCTGCGCTCGCCTTCTGATCCAACGACGCAGCGGGGTAAGGACTAATCCGACGACGACCAAGCCGGCCACCACAGCCAATGTGGATAGTGCGTCGACCACCAGAGCTGCGAGGAGGAACGCAACGAGGCTCAACGTTGCCGTGACAACGTTGGTCATCGTCGTCACCGAGGAAGTGACTTTCGTTACGAATGTGGTCAAGAGCTCCTGCAGCCGGCCCGACGGCTCAGAATGCTGAATCTCCCAGCTCGTTCCCAAGTATGCCCTCGAGAGCCGCTGTCGCTGGTCAAATGAAACGCGAGCCGTGAGCCGGGCGGCCAGTTGAACCACCACAATGCTGAGGACGAGGCGCGTGATCAAGGCGACGAGTCCTACGGCCAGCGCCTGGCCTATCTGCAGCTTGATTCCCAGCACCGGTGCGACGCCCTGCTCATCGGTCACGAGGGCCATGGCCACGCTAGTGATGAGAACCAAGAAACCCGCTTCAAGTAGGGCGCCCGCGAGCGAGGCGACTCCCAGCAGGATCACGGCGCCCCGGTAACGCGAGATAAGAGAACTAAGCGCCGACGACTCCGGTCGGCTGCTGAACTCGCCAACCTGCGGGTTCGCTGTTCTTCTCACTGCGCTCCTCCGTAGACACTCGACGAAATCCTGGACGCCAGGAAGCGGCCCAAGGCGCTGGACGGGAGGATTAGTAATGCGTTAGCCATTGCCAGCCACGTCCCCGCATTCGACGCCAAAGGCACCACCTCGCCCGGATTCCAACCATGTTTCCAGGGAAATCAGCTGGGTGAGGAAGAGTCCGTTATCACTTCGACCCGCTCGATGGTCTGCGTAGACCAGGACAGGGTCGATACTCTCCGTGACACGTCGCTTACGCAGATTCGGGAGCAGTTCCTGAGCGAGCTCTGCGAAATCTGCTCTTCGCCGGAACACCTGGTTCCAATCGAGGTGATTGGTTCCGAGCCCCGGAAACATGCCCCACCGCCCCAGGATTCGAGCAAGACCGCGCCGGCCGCGCAACTGATACAGCCGGGCTTGCCTGCTGATTGGCCCCGCGCTGGGCCGTAGGCCCATGTGGTCCTTGTGTGGCAAATCGCGGAACAAGCGAGGATAGCGTTCTTCAAGCATACTCAGGTAGAGTTGTTGCCCGCGCCGCCTCGTTCGGCCCGCATTCAAAAAGACCGTCAACACACCAGGATCGCAGAAAGGGAACCGATAACAGTATCCCGGAACGGCGTGCTCTTGATAGATCCAGGCATGCTGGCGCAATAAGAAGTCAACTTGTTCATCAAGTGTAAGTGGACTTGTGAAAGAGTAGTCCTCCTGAGGCAGGGCGTTGCGGGCAGAATAGCTCGGAGGGAATAGCTTGCTGGCGCCACCGAAACCAGGTCGCTTGGCGTGCATTTCGAGGGCTTCGCGCCAACTTGCAGCCACTTCCGCCTGCGGCTGATGACTACCCGTGACGGGCCCTCCTAGATAGCCCGACCAATACGTCGATCCTTGCCCAAAACGGTCCGTCACAAGGCGGTTTGCCCAAGGACCGAAGAGCCAAATGGGTCGCGGCAAATTGTCTGCGACCCGTACTAGATCGCCTGTCGTGAGCTCGACCTTTGACAGATCAATTCGGACGTGTTCGACGCCAGCTCTTTTCGTAATAACCCTCGGGATCTCGTAGTCATAGGTGCCAGGAGTACCATAGGTCACGGCGATCACGCTCGATGGTCCACCATGCTCTAATAGGGCCGCGAGGATAGCCCGGGAGTCGTTGCCTCCACTCAGGTGGACTACATTCACCGAGGCCGCCGACGGACGCGTGCTCGCCTCGAACGCCTCGAACGCCATACGTCGGATCTCGTGATCTGGCAATTTCTGAATTTTTGGCTCGACCGGGACATTATGCCAGGCCTGCGCGGACGCATCCTCGGGGATCATGGGAATATACCCGTAGAAGAGGAAGTCCAGTACTCGGGAGCGAGCCAATTCAGTCATCACGGTTATATCCAGCCAAGATCGCTATTCGCAAAATTCACAGTCGCAGATCCGTCCCTGCATGAGGCAGGGAATACTTAAGATCGTAGATCACCGAGCCTTCGGGCGAGGCATATGCTTTGACGCCGGTCAAGCCGTTCGCGCGGAACTGCTCATGTGCGACCGCTAGCACCACGCCATCATAGGCTCCCGCCATGGGCTCAGAAACAAGCTCGATCCCGTAATACTCCTTGGCTTCTCGCGCGTCCGCCCATGGATCATGAACGTCAACGTGGATCTCGTATTCCTTCAGCTCATCGATGATGTCCACGACCCGGGTGTTGCGGAGGTCGGGAGTGTTCTCCTTGAAAGTCAACCCCAGGATGAGCACCCGCGCTCCTCGAACCTGGATCGCTTCCTGGGTCATTTTCTTGACCAGC
>JAUNRO010000169.1:3489-6998 GCA_030544185.1 Propionibacteriaceae bacterium
GTTAAGTCTTCGGCCGGCCAGAATGATCTCGGGATGGTGACCAACCGACTGTGCCTTATGGGTCAGATAGTACGGGTCCACGCCAATGCAGTGCCCCCCGACCAAACCAGGGCGGAAGGGCAAGAAGTTCCATTTGGTCCCAGCCGCAACGAGGACGGCCTCAGTATCGATCCCCAATTTGTTAAAGAGAACGGCGAGCTCATTGACTAAGGCGATGTTCACGTCGCGCTGAGTATTCTCGATGACCTTCGCAGCCTCAGCTACCTTGATCGACGGCGCCTTGTGCGTGCCGGCGGTGATGATCCGGCGATAGAGGCTGTCGACGAACTCAGCGGCCTCGGGGGTGGACCCGGAGGTGACTTTGACGATGGTGGAGACGCGGTGCTCCTTGTCGCCCGGGTTGATCCGCTCGGGGCTGTAGCCGACGAAGAAGTCCTCGTTCAGCCTTAGGCCAGAGATCTCCTCCAGGACCGGCACACAGTCCTCCTCGGTCGCTCCCGGATAGACCGTCGACTCATAGACCACCACATCACCCGCCTTCAAGACCCCGGCGATCGTGCGGGTCGCGGCCAGCACCGGTCCGAGGTCGGGACGCTTGTGCTCATCGATGGGTGTGGGGGTGGTCACGATGAAGACGTTCGCCCACTCGAGCTCGGCGGGATCTGCGCTGACGCGTAGGCCCGCGGCCTCGGCGAGCTCCTCTGGAGTGACCTCAAGCGTGTGGTCCTGGCCGTTCTGCAGTTCCTGCACCCGCTCGCGTTTGATGTCATAGCCCAGCACCTCGAGCTGCTTCGCGAACTCGACTGCCAGAGGCAGCCCGACATAGCCGAGACCGATCACTGCGATCCGCACGTCGTCGCTGTTCATCCCACTCCCCCGTTTCTATATCCGGTCGCCCAGCTTCCGGGCACTCCGGTCACCACGACCTCGTTGGGCACATCCTTGGTCACCACAGCTCCGGCACCCACGACTGTCCGCTTCCCGACACGGAGGTTCTGCAGAATCGTTGCGCTCGCTCCCACGAGCGTGTCCGACCCGATCACAACCTCACCCGATATCACCGCTCCGGGATTCACCGAAACGAAATCCTCGAGCACCGCGTCATGCCCGAGCGTGACGTTCGGGTTGATGTGAACGTGCCGGCTGAGGCGTACATTCGTGGACACGGTTGCCCCTGCGCAGACCACCACCCCATCGGCGACCTCGGCGCGTTCGCCGAACGTGGCACTGGGATGGACCGCTGTGAACGACTTCAGGCCCGCGGCATCCAGCCGCTGAACGAGCTGGCGGCGAACCAGCGGACTCCCTATTCCGAGCACATAACGACAGTCATAATCGCCATAGGACAGCCAGCTGTCGAGGCTGCCCAGATAGGCGACGTCACGATCGGCCAGGCGGGCCAGATTCAGCTCGCTCGGGCCGTCATCGACGACCCCCACGACGGTCAGCTCAGCGCCCGCCGATCTCATCGCTTCAAGCACGTCAAGCGCCTCGCGGCCGAAACCCGAAGCCCCGATCACCACAACTCGCAACGTCACGCGCCGCCCTTCACGGACCCCATGAACTCACTCATCGTCGCCTCGCCAGCGTGGGAGATCCCGGACCTGCCCAACACGGATGCAACCGTCCGCCACAAGATCGTGAGATCGAGCGCGAGACTGCGGTGATCAACATATTCCACATCGAACGCCAACTTGGTGTCCCAGTCGAGCGCGTTGCGTCCGGACACCTGAGCGAGGCCGGTGATGCCGGGACGCACCTCGTGACGGCGAGCCTGCTCCGGCGAATAACGGTCGAGGTATTGCACCAGCAGGGGCCGGGGCCCGACCAGGCTCATGTCGCCCTTGAGCACGTTCCACAGGGTCGGCAACTCATCGAGGCTGGTCGAGCGAAGGAGCCTGCCCACGGTGGTGAGCCGCTGCGCGTCGGTGACATGCGTGGCATCGGGATGGCGCATCGTGCGGAACTTCACGAGCTCGAAGATGCGCCCATCCTTGCCGGGTCGTGCTTGACGAAAGAGCACGGGACGGCCATGCGCGGCCAGGACGACACAGGCTGTGCCTGCCTGGATTGGCGCGGAAAGCACCAGTCCGGTCGCGCTGACGAGCACATCGAGGCCTCGCTTCACGCGATCATAGAGACGCTGCGACATGCCTCTCCCATGACGAACTCCTGGATGGCGCCCACTACGCGGCTGAACTGATCGTCGGTCATCGCGGATCCGCTGGGCAGTGACAAACCGGTGTGGAACAAGCGCTCTCCGGTGCCGTTCGCATAGCTCCGGGCACCCGCGAAGACCGGCTGCAGATGCATCGGCTTCCACAAAGGCCTGGCCTCGATGTCCGCAGCCGCCAGATGGGCTTGCAGTTCCACGCTGGTAAAGCCGGCGACAGCGGAATCGACCAGGATCGAGGTCAGCCAGAAATTGTCGCGGGTTCTGGGCACATCGGCGGCGGTCTCTGAGGGCTCGCCGAACACCGTTACCCCGGGCACATCAGCGAAAAGCTCCCGATACGTTGCGCGGAACGACCGGCGCCGCTGGATCATCGAATCGAGTCGGTCCAGCTGAGCGCGGCCGAGCGCAGCCAACAGGTTCGACATCCGGTAGTTGTAGCCGATCTCCGTGTGCTCGTAGTGCACCACCGGCTGGCGAGCCTGCGTCGCCAGGTAGCGCACTCGGTCAGCTTGGCTCGCGGCGTCGAGCAGCAGCGCACCGCCACCGGAGGTGGTCATTACTTTGTTGCCGTTGAACGAGATCGCGGCCGCGGCTCCGAAGGATCCCGCCGGGCGACCATCCCGGCACGCGCCGAGCGATTCTGCGGCATCGGACAGGACCGGGACACCGGCTTGGAACGCCAGCTGCTCGATCAGCCCGTGGTCGGCCACCTTGCCGAGTAGGTCGACGGGAACGACCGCTGACACCGGCTCTCCCCGCAGGTCCTCGAGCGCGTGGGCCAAGAGCTCGGGATCCATGTTCCCGGTCTCGTCGCAGTCGATGAACACCGGCTGTGCACCCGTATAGGTGATGGCGTTGGCCGTGGCGGCGAACGTCATAGACGAGGTGAGGACGAGGTCGCCGGGCTTCACTCCCAGCAGAAGTAGACCCAAGTGCAGCGCGGCGGTCCCGGAGGAGAGCGCGACAGCATGGGCTCGGCCGGAATAGCTCGCCAGCTCTCGCTCGAACTCGTTGACCTCAGGGCCCAGCGGCGCCACCCAGCCAGAGCGGATGGCCCGCACCAGGGCGGCTTCCTCGGCGTCAGTGATATCGGGTGACGACAGATAGATCCGGCTGGTCATGCCCGCACCTGCTGCACCTCGTCCCGGCTACCCGGAGTAGCCGAGGGGTCCATTCCTGGCAGGATTTCCGCCGGACTGGCGGCGACGATCTGGTCGGCCAACAATTGCAGCATCCGTTCCTCCTCTGCCTCGTCGAAGATCACATCGAGGGGATTCAACGCCGGCACGGTGACCTGGGTGATCAGCGGGTGCTCGCTCGGCAGGCCCGCCTC
>JAUNRO010000170.1 GCA_030544185.1 Propionibacteriaceae bacterium
CCCGGGCGGGGTGGACACCCGCACCGTGCTGAAGCTGCATCCCCGGATTGCTCCGGTGAAGGCCGCGGTGCTGCCGCTGTCGAAGAAGGCGGAGCTGGCCGAGCCCTCGCAGAAGCTCGCTGATGCCCTGCGCAGGCACTGGAACGTGGACTACGACGACGCCGGAGCGATCGGGCGCCGCTACCGCCGCCAGGATGAGATCGGCACCCCGTTCTGCATCACCGTGGACTTCGACACCCTCGAGGACCACGCCGTGACCGTGCGCGATCGCGACACGATGGGCCAGGAGCGAGTCGCTCTGGACCAGGTGGAGAGCTATCTCGCCCAGCGCCTCGTCGGCTGCTGAACAGGGTTTCGTCCTCGGCGATCAAAAAGGACTTGGTGGACCCATAGCCGAGAGTGCAGACCTGTACTAATGTTAAGAATGGCAGGTTTGAATCTCAGCTATGGAGGAACAATGTCCCACGCCATGTTCTCCCGCCGCGGCTTGCTGGTCGGTGCTGGGGCGGTCGCGGCCGCGAGCGGCCTCGGCCTCACGGCGCCGAGCCAGGCCCACGCGGTCGGCAGTGGCCATGGGCTGACGGTGGTCGCCCACGAACGGATCACTGATCGGCTGCGCTATCTCCGGTTCCGCACCCGGAGCATCGCGTGGAACCCGGGGGTGAACGTTCTCCTGCCGCGCGATTATGACGACAGCGGCAAGCGCTACCCCGTCCTCTTCCTCCTCCACGGTGGCAACAGCGACTTCCGTTCCTGGCACATGGGCCTGGGCATCGAGCAGGCAACGGCGGATGCGGAGCTGATCGTCGTCATGCCGGATGCGGCCACGGGGTGGTATTCCAATCCCGTCCACACCATCACTGGCCGGCGAAACTGGGAGACCTTCCACATGGCGGAGCTGCTGCCGTGGATCGACACCAACTTCCGAACGCACGGCGATGCCGCCGGCCGCGCGGTCGCGGGCTTCTCCATGGGCGGCTTCGGCGCCCTGAAATACACGGCGAAATATCCCGAGCTGTTCAGCGCCGTCACCTCGCTCTCCGGCCCCGCGAGCCTGCGCGGTCTCGGTGGTCTGGTGACGCACTGGGCCAATGCGACCGGAAAGCTCGACAACGGCCTGGCGTTCGGTGTCTATGGCGCGCCCTGGAACCAGCGCCGGGTCTCCGCCGACAACCCGGTCGAGCACATCGAGGCCTATCGCAACAAGCGGATCGCCCTCTATTGCGGCACCGGGGTCGACCATCCGTTGCGCCAGGAGCCGGCGGTGCGCACCACCCAGGGCGACTTCTCGGCCCTGCTGACGCGCGCCGGGATCGAGCACACCTGGGTGCAGCACGCCGGTGCGCACGGTGCGCTGGTGCGCGAGAACATGACCGCCGAGATCCCCGAGATCGTCGCCCACCTGCGCCCGGCGGGCTGATTCTTTCGTCTCTGCGCGAAATTTCGCGCGTACGCCCGGCGGTGCGCCAGCGATTAGACTGTCCCGGTTCTTCGACCAGGAAAGCTGAGCGCGCCGCCATGCACACCCTCCCCGCGTACGCCCCGCTGGTGCTCGCCGCGCCCTCGCGCCCGGCGGCGGTGACCACGGCCACCCCGGTGATCCTGGCGCCGATGGCCGGGGTGACCAACGCGGCCTATCGGCAGCTGTGCCGCGAACAGGCAGAGGCGGGCGGCGAGCCGGGGGCGAGCCGCAAGGGCCTGTTCGTCTGCGAGATGATCACCTCGCGCGGGCTGGTCGAGCGGGATCGCAAATCGCTCGGCATGCTGGCGTTCGATCCCGGCGAGACCTTGCACTCGGTGCAGCTCTATGGCGTCGATGCGGCGACGATGGCGCACGCGACCGAGATCCTGTGCAACGAGTTCGGCGTCGCCCATGTCGACCTCAATTTCGGCTGCCCCGTGCCGAAGGTGACCCGCAAGGGCGGCGGGGGCGTACTGCCGTGGAAACGCGACCGCCTGCGCGCGATCCTCACCGCGACGGTGGCCGCAGCGGATCGCTATGGCGTACCCGTGACGATGAAGACCCGCAAGGGGATCGATGCCGACCACCTGACCTATCTCGATGCCGGGCGCATCGCCCAGGACGCCGGCTGCGCCGCGATCGCGCTGCACGGGCGGACGGTCGCGCAGGCGTACGCCGGGGAGGCCGACTGGGACGCGATCGCCGAACTGGTGGCGGCGGTGGACATCCCGGTGCTCGGCAACGGCGATATCTGGGAGGCCGAGACCGCCCAGCGGATGGTCGAGCACACCGGCTGCGCGGGCGTCGTGGTGGG
Organism: Propionibacteriaceae bacterium; assembly: GCA_030544185.1. Next base: position 2,277 of record JAUNRO010000170.1, read on the forward strand.
CCGCGGCTGCCTGGGCCGGCCATGGCTGTTCCGCGATCTCGCGGACGCATTCGCGGGCCACGCGCGGCGGGCGCGCCCCGATCTGGGCGAGGTCGCGGCGATGGTGCGCCGCCACGGTGAACTCATGGTGGCGCTGCTGGGGGAGCGCCGTGGCGTCTGCGAGCTGCGCAAGCACATGGCCTGGTATTTCAAGGGCTACGCAGTGGGCGGGGAGATCCGCCGCGGGCTCGGGCTCGTCGGCAGCCTCGCCGAGCTGGACGACCAGCTGGCCCTGCTCGATCCCACGATCGCCTTCCCTGAGCGGGAGCTCGGCACGCCCCGGGGCCGGCAGGGTTCCCCGCGCGAGAAGGTCGCCATGCCCGAGGGCTGGCTCGCGGACCGGTCGGGGCTCGATCTGGACCTCTGGGGCGCCGAGAGCGACGTCTCCGGCGGCTGAGCGGTGCGGGACCGCCGAGGCGTACGCCGACGCATCCAGGCGGAACCGGTGGGCGAAGAGGGCGACGAGATCCTCGTGTGCTGGCTATGATCGACGTCACGTCGCGCGAGGCGCGCGTGTTCCTCTGGGGGGAACAGGACACCATTAACTGTGTCCGGCCTGAGAAGCTGTGAGGCAACCTTGCGGTGCGGCTGGATCGCAAGGGGCCGGAGAAGGGACCAGTGAGCTAGTGCCTGACATCATCGTCGAGCCCAATGGGGTGCGCGTGCCGGTCAGCGAGGGCGACACCATCATGGCGGCGCTCAACAAGAACGGATACACGTTCCTCCTCGGCTGCCGCCGCGGCGGCTGCGGGATCTGCAAGGTTCGCGTGGACGAGGGCACTATCGAACACAACCGACCGGTCGCTGAGAGCGCGCTGCCCGCTGAGGAGCGCGCCGAGGGGGCCTGCCTGGGCTGCCGGGCCGTTCCCCAGGGCGATATCAGGATCACCCTGTTGAAGTCAGCCCTTCGGGTCACCAACCCGTTGCTGCATCCACCTGCCGCCTGATCGGCAGAACACGCGCTCGTTGACAAAGGAGTTCTGAATGAGCGTCATGCGACTGGGTTATGTCCACATGCGGGTCACCGACATGGCGGAGGCGAAGAACCACTACGCGAACCTGCTGGGCCTCTATGAGATGAAGGCCGAGGGGAACCGGGTGTGGTACAAGGGTTGGGACGAGTGGAACCACCACTCGGTCGTCCTCGAAGAGGGCGGCGTCGGTGTCATCAAGTATGGCTTCAAGGTCGAATATGAAGACGACATCGCCAAGATCGAGAAGGGTGCGCAGGACTTCGGCGCCACCGTCGAGCGCATGTCCGCAGGGGACAACCCCGAGGTCGGCGACGGCATCCGCATTTTCACGCCCTCGGACCACGTGTTTGAGGTCTATCACCACATGACCGAGGTCAGCACCGAGGTCGGCACCCACAACCCTGACGCCTTCCCGCGCCACCTCGTGGGCATTGGCGCACCGTGTCTGGATCACTCGCTGATCAGCTGCGACGACCCGGCCCTGATGGAGAAGTTCTTCATCGCCTCGTTCGACTACTTCACCACCGAGCGCGTGGCGACCAGCCTCGACGCCGACGCCGACACGATTGCCGTGTGGATGACCAACAACAACATCTATCACCAGATGGCTGTGCTGAAGGGCCCGCAGGGCGGCATCCACCACTTCGCCTTCCGCCTCGAGGACTGGAATGAAGTGCTGCACGCGGCCGACCTGATGGCGATCGACGACGTGCCGATCGACATCGGCCCCACCCGCCACGGCATCACCCGCGGCAAGACCGTCTATTTCTTCGATCCGTCGGGCAACCGCAACGAGGTGTTCGCCGGCGGCTTGATGTCACACCGCGACCGGCCGATGGTCACCTGGACCGCCGATCAGGTCGGCAAGGGCATCTTCTATCACGCCCGCGAGCTCAACGAGCGCTTCACCACCGTATTCACCTGATCCGCACCGGGCCGGCGAATCCGCTCGCCCGATCGTGAGGCACATCGCTCACCCCCGCACCGGGAACTCCTGGCGCGGGGGTGAGTGCTTGCGCCCGGGCGGGCGAGGCTAGCCTGGCCAACGTCACCCCAATCGAACACAGGAAGGTGTCCATGTCCGATTTCACCCGTTCTCAGCAGACCCTGACCCGCGCCGGGGCGCGCGCCGCGCTCGATGCCGCTCTGGCCAAGGCCGAGGAGATGGGCGCCAAGATGAACATCGCCGTCGTGGACGCCGGCGGCCACTTGGTCTCCTTCGAGCGCATGGATGGCGCCATGCTCATCTCGCTCGGGATCGCCCAGGACAAGGCCTATTCGGTGGTGATCGGCAACGGTCTGCCCACCGCCCAGTGGGTGCCCGCGCTCTCCGGCGATCCCGATCCCGGCCTGCTCACGAGCTTCCCGCACCGGGACCGCCTGATCATGTTCGGCGGCGGGGTCCCGATCCAGCTCGACGGTGCCGTGGTCGGCGCCGTGGGTGTCTCCGGTGGCTCTGCCGAGGAGGATGCGATCGTCGCCCAGGCGGGTGCCGACGCCGTCACCGGCGGCTGACCTCGACCAGGAGCGAGTACGCCGGGGCGCTGCCCCCGGGCGTACTCCTCCGGGTGCGCGACGACCCGGGTGACGCGCGGGAATCGGGGGTGTCCGACGGTGAGATCAACGTCTTGCCGACCGTTTGCCGCGGGGCCAGAATGCTGGCACCGGAGGTGGCAACGGAGCCGCGGGAGGGGGAGGCGCCACGTGTCGAGCATGGAGGAGGCCTGGCACACGACGACTCCGAAGCACTCGGATGAGTCGGGGGGACTGCGGTCGGTGACGACCGCGCTCGACCTCATGGAGTGTTTCGCCACCGACGTGGAACTCGGCGTGTCCGATCTGGCCCGACGCCTCGGCATCGCCAAGAGCACCGCCCACCGCGTCCTGTCCACCCTGCGGATGCGGGGCTTCATCGAGCAGGACCCCGAGAGCGGTCGCTATCGGCTCGGGCTGCACCTGTTCGAACTCGGTCACCTGGCGCGGGTGCGTCATCCGCTGCGCGAGGTGGCCCACCCGATCTGTTCCGATCTCAGCCGGCGCACCGGGCTGACTGTGAATCTCTCGGTGCTCGACGGTGCTGATGTGGTCTTTATCGAGCGCCTGGAGTCTGCCGAGCGGGGCAACTGGCTCAACGAGTCCGGGCGGCGGCTGCCCGCGCACGTCTCGAGTTCCGGCAAGGCCATCGCGGCGTGGAACGAGGAGTTCGCGCAGGCGCGCATCGCGGCCGGTTTCCCACCCCGCGCGCGGGCCACGGTGCGCAGCGCGGGCGAGTGGGAGACGATGCTGCGCGCGGTGCGCCGGCGCGGCTATGCGACGAGCAGGGACGAGTCCTATGACGGGATCAGCAGCGTCGCCGTGCCGATCCTGGTCCATCCGGCGGCGGTCACCTCGGCGCTGTCGTTCTTCGGCCGACCGCAGGAGTTGGACACCCGGCTGCCCCTGCTCGTGCAGGTCCTGCAGCGCTCCGCGCGGCGCATTGGACACGAGATGATCCGCCAGCAGGGGGCCCGTTCCTGAGGGGCGAACGACCGCTGCCGCTACGTTTCCTGTGGGTAACCTGAGCCGTAGGAGCCGTCATCAAGGAGGATTCATGGCCCAGTGGAACGCAGAAAGTGTGGCCGCCGAACTGCTCGCCTGTGAGGCTGAGCGTCGGGACCGGGAGCCTTTCACCGACGAGTGGCCCGAGCTGGACGTGGACACCGGTTATCGGATCCAGGATGCGAACCTGGAGAAGCGACTGGCCCGCGGCGAGAAGCTCATCGGGGTGAAGCTGGGGCTGACCAGTGAGGCGAAGCAGAAGCGCATGAACGTGCATGCTCCGTTCGTCGCCTGGCTCACCGATGACATGGTCCTGGAGTTGGGTGATCCGGTGCCGCAGGCCAAACTCATCCATCCGCGGATCGAGCCGGAGATCGTGTTCGTGATGAAGGATCGGCTCGAGGGACCCGGGGTGACCCGGGAAACGGCGATGGCGGCCGTCGAGACCGTCGCCGGTGGCGCCGAGGTCATCGACTCCCGCTATAAGAACTTCCGCTTCCGCGCCGGCGATGTGATCGCCGACAACGCGTCCAGCGGCGCCTATGTCGTGATCGAGAAGACCGTGGGCCCGGACGAGATCGACCTGCTCACCGAGTCCGTCGAGGTCTATGTCGACGGCAAGCTCGAGCAGACCGGCACCGGCGCGGACGTCCAGGGACACCCGGGCGAGGCGCTCGCCCTGGCCGCCAACGATCTCGCCCGCCGTGGCCTGGCCATCGAGGCCGGCTGGGTTGTGCTGACCGGTGGCATCACCGACGCCGTCTTCTCCCCGCCCGGGAGCAGGGTCGAGGTCAAGTTCGGCACCCTGGGTGAGGTCGTCATCGAGGGCGGCGAGGATCCGGACAAGGCCAGCTGATGCCGCTTATCGAGGTGACCCTGGCTGAGGGGCGCTCGCCGGAGAAGCTCCGTGCGCTCATCAGCAGGTTGACGAGTGCCGTCGTGGAGACCGAGGTCGGCAATAAGGAATCCGTGCGCGTCATCCTCCGCGAGGTTCCCCGCACCCATTTCGCCGCCGGTGATGAGACCTTGGCCGA
>JAUNRO010000171.1 GCA_030544185.1 Propionibacteriaceae bacterium
TCGAATAGCCGCGGGCGTTGACCGCGATCGGTGAGACCTGGTCATAGAGCCACCACTGGTCCGCCCGCACCGGGCGATGGAACCACATTGCGTGATCGATCGACGCCGCCTGGAAGCTCCGGTTGTCGAAGACGGGGGCGTGCGGGACGGTGGAGACGCCGAGCAGAGTGAGGTCCGAGAGGTACGCCAGGACCGCGCCGTGCAGCAACGGATTGTCCGGCAACTCGCCGCTCGCCCGCACCCAGATGCGCGCATGCGCCCCGTGCGCCTTCGCCGGGATCGTCGCATCGACACCCGACGAGCCGACCCAGCGTACGTCGAAGCCACCCCAGAGCTGGTCATAGAGCGCGGCGGGAGCCCCGCTGCGAACCGACATGATCTCGCTCATCTTGGGACACTCGTCGGCGGGCGGCGCCTCGGGCATCGCGTCCTGGTGTTCGAGCCCGTCCTCCTGGATGTGGAACGACGCCGACATGCCCATGACGACGGTGCCGCCCTGGCGGACGAGTACGCGACGGCTGGAGAAGCTCCGGCCGTCGCGCAGGTTCTCGACATCGAAGATCATGGGCTTGGTGTTGCGGCCGGGACGCAGGAAGTACGCATGCATGGAATGCACGGACCGGTCGGCGGCCACCGTCCGCCCCGCCGCCATCAGCGCCTGGGCGAGAACCTGGCCGCCGAACGTGCGCTGCCGATCCGTCTGTGGGTTGCGGCCACGGAACAGGTCGACCTCGATCTCCTCGAGATCCAGCAGTTCCAACAGTTCGGGGATCGAACTCAGCAGGCTCACGGTCGCTCCTCACGGTCAGCAGGATCATCACACACCGGGAGCCGTTGGGCCCAGCACCGTCAGTCTCAGTCCACGGCGGGTGACCACCAGAACGGGGATCCGGGCTTCGCGACAGCGGCCCTGATGACTCCGAACACCACGCCGAAGGCGAGGCTGGCAACGAAGAAGAAGAGCAGATCCAGATCTCCCTTGATCAGCCAAACGATCCCGCCCGCCACCAGCAGAGCTGAATATCCGAGGGCGAAGTGCATGAGGAATCGGGCGAAGAAGTTGCCGGGGTTCTTGAGGTCTCGCATGGAATTCCCTCCTAGCTTGTGGGTCTCAGCAGGCATCGTTGAAATTGGGCATCAGTCCGAGCAGTCCCATGCCGACCGCGCACGCCCAAGCGGCCGGGCCGCTGAACGGGGCGCACCGGCGCTCGCACTGTGATTCAAAGCTAGGAATCACCCGGGTGCGTGTCATCGTCCTTCCGGTCGTCCGATCGGCTATCGGCAGGGAGGATATAGACCAGTCGGAACCCGCGCTCGTGCTGCTCTCGCCCATCGGGTTGTCGGCGAGTAATGCGAGCGCGATCGCGACATCACATGCGAACGCCCCCAGTGGATGGGATCTGTGCGTCCTGTTCCCACGACTATGCGAGATCTAGACTCAACGTCCCAGGACCCCGTTCTGATATCCCCAGATGACCATGCCGACGCGATCGGTGCAGTCAAGTTTGGCGAGGATCGCGGAGACATGGCTCTTCACCGTGGGCTCGGCGATGGCGAGCCGTTTGGCGATCTGCTGGTTGGTCAACGATTCGGCTACCAAACGCAGGACATCCATCTCCTTGGACGTCAGCGGGTTGGGCTGGAGACCTTGGTCAGCGTGGTTCGCCGGATCCGGCTCAGGGCCTTTGTATTCCAGCGTACTGGCGACGCTGGCCGAAAAGACAATCGCGCCATGATGAACCGACCGAATGGCATCGGCGACGACTTCCGGCGCATCGTCCTTGACAAGAAATCCACTGACGCCGGCACGCAGGGCTTGCGAGAGATATTCGTCCGGTGTGAAGGTCGTCAGAATTATGACGGGTAGGTCCGCGCGGAGATTCTTGATCATCTCGCAGGTTTCGACACCTCCCAGACCCGGCATGTGCGCATCGAGAAGGACGACGTCAACCGAATCCTGATCCTGCTCCAAGGCCTCCAGGACTTCCTGCCCGCCCTCCTTGGCCCAGGCAATGTGGATGTCGTCGAATTGCTCGAGAATCGTCGCCAGCGCGATCCGCGTGAGGAGATCGTCGTCGGCGACCCCGACAACGATCGTCTCCGTCTGACCGCCGGCGCTCATCCGTGATCCCGTCGCTGACGCCGAGGCGGAACGGTCTGTGGTTCTCGGGAAGGTATCTGGGCCGCCACGAACCATTCGCCGTCGATGTCCTTGACGTCGAGTCGGCCGGAGAGTGCATGGATCCGGTCCCTGAGGCCTCCGAGGCCGAAGCCGGACGAGGGAAGGGGCGACGCCTCGGTTGGCGGAGCAACCGGATTCGAGGCGACCACCAGCACGCTGGTCGAGTTGCCTTTGAGCGTCATGCGGACCGCACTCTTGGGACGGGCGTGGCGAGCGATGTTCGCAGCCAACTCTCTGATGGTCATCGCCACGCATCGTCCACGGCTCGCTTCCAACGGACCGGCGCCGGCGATGTCATAGTCCTCCTTCAGGTCGAAGCCGAGGGCCCGCAACGAACTCACGGCTCGGATCCACTCGTCGATGACCTGCTGGGTCGCATGCTCCGACGTGCCGTCGTCACCGTCACGCATGAGCCGCAGAACGCCGCGCAACTCTGTCAGCGACCGACCAGCCTCACCTGCGATCCGCTCCAACCCTTCCCGGACTCCGGCCGGGGAATCGGCCGGCATCGATGCCAGCAGGCTATGGGCTGTCAAAGAGACCTGAGACATCGACGACGCCACAACGTCGTGCATATCGCGAGCACGGTCGATGCGTTCGTTGCGACGTTGCGCGTGAGCCAACTCCATCACCAGCTTCGCCTGCTCCTGGTAGACCCGCAACGTGCCGCCGACCATGGCCATCATCACGAAACTGAGATCGAACAACGCCGTTTCGAGGAGTGGCCTGCCGAACCGAGCAGCAGTGAAGATCCCGACGGCCACCACCAGAAGCACGATTCCCCGCCATCGTGGCCGGCGAGAGTTGAGGTCGAGAAGGGCCAGAAACATCAGCAGGAACGTTGCGGCCGACCCGTCCTGGTGAGCCAGGCCGACGACGGTGAACGCGATTCCGACCACGAACCAACAGGACGGATAGCGAAGGGCGAAGACTGCCGCGACCAGTCCCGCCACGTCGGCGACGAACACAACGCTCCAGAGGCTCTGGTACGTCGTCGCCAACATCAGCGCAGCCGCCAAGGCCAGAAAGCCCGCAGCAGTCACGCTTCGCCACCCGTTGGCCCGGCGGACGGGCCAGAGCTCCTGCGGCATCCCGTCGGCCGCCAGCGGGCGAGCTCCAGCACCGCCTTGAGCTCCACGCTCTGACGAGTTCACACCATCACTCTATGCACGCGTCAGTTAAACCGTGAAGGAGCCTGAATACTGTTAAGTCGACAACGGGTCGGGATTACCGTTCTTCTTTGCCGCCGTCGTCCTTGTCGTTCTGCTCGGCCAGGAACCGCTCGAGCTCGGCGCCGATCTCATCGGCCGTCGGGACGGGTTTGCTCGCCCGGGCCTGGTCGTATTGCCGCTCCAGTTGCGCCACGACCTCCTGCACCTCGGTCGAGGTGGCCACCTCCGTGGCGATCTCGTTCAGGTTGGTCTCGGCCTTCCCGGCGAGGTCACCGAGCGGCAGGTTCAGCCCGGTCGCGTCGTTGAGCCGGTGCAGCGCGGCGACCGTGGCCTGGAAGAACGGCGCCTGGGACAGATAGTGGGGCACGTTCACGGCCAGGCCGAGCGCATCCACTCCGATCCGACCGAGATGCAGCTCCAGATAGGAGCCGAAGCTGCCCGGCACCTCGATCCGGCCCACCCACGCCGGATTGTGAGTCTTGATGAGGTCGGGCCGCGTCGCATATTCGGTGATGAGGCTCGGGCGCGTGTGCGGCACCCCTGTCGGGATGCCCTGCGTCGATACGGCCAGCCGCACGTCGAGCCGCTCGACCAGCCCCGTCACCGCGGCCGTGGCCCGCTCCCACTGGGTGTCGGGCTCGGGGCCGGTGAACAACACGAAGTGCTCCCCGGTGGGGGCGATCACCCGGTGCATGGCCAGCAGGAACTGCTCGCTCGACTTCCACTGATCGGTGTCGAACACCATCGTCGGGCGGCGGCTGCGATAGTCGTGCAACTGATCGTGGTCGAACTCGACGAGGATCTCGGACTCGCACGTGGCCAGGATGTGTTCCGACACCGTCTGCCCGACCCGGCCCGCATCGACATAGCCGTCGAACAGGTGCACGAGCACCGGCCGGCGTCCCCTCAGGTCTTCCCACAACGAGGGGTTGAACGAGTAGAGCAGCCGGGGATCAAGCATGGCGCCCAATGTACTGTGCGGCACCGACAAGGGCCGTGCGCACGCGCTTCGCCGACACCGGCCGGATCGTGCCCAGGCTCTGGGCGAACAGGCTAACCCGCAGTTCCTCCAGCAGCCAGCCCACCTCGGCCACCTCCGCCGGCAGCGGTCCGGGCGGCACGGTGGCGACCAGCTCGGCGTACTCCCCCTCCAACGGCCAGATCACCCTCAGCGCCTCGTCGTCGCGGCGCGGATTGCCGCGGCGGGCGGTGAGCCGCAGGTCGATCGCGTGCAGATATTTCGCGAGTTGGCCGAACCACGGCTCGGGGGTGGCGGCGATGAACCCGTCGAAGATCAGCGTCGCGCGCTGCTCGCGGATGTCGTCGGCGATCTCGGGGTCGTCCACGCCCGCGAGCGCGAGCGCGGCCTGCTGGTCGCGGCGCAGGATCTCCGCGGTCTGGGCGACGACCGTGCGCATCCGGTCGGGCAGGTCGGTGCGCACGGTGTCGCGGAGCTGGTCGAACTGGGCGGGCGTGCGCACGGGCTGCGCAGCCGGGGTCAGGTCACCGACCGCCTTGAGCCGGGCGTCGGCGAGCAATTGGCCTACGCCGGCGTAGGGGCTGTGGCCGAGCGCCAGCTTGTCGGTGTTCGACAGGTGCCCGACGACCCATTTCGTCGGGTCGGGGGTGTTGAGCTGGACCAGCCGGCGTACGCCCAGCGCATGTCGCCGGTCCCGCACCGCCGGGTTGTCGTGGACCACGAGCGAGACCGCGTCGCCGTCGTCGACCAGGCCGGGATAGCCGACTCCCCCGCCGACCCGCTGCTGGTCGGGCAGGGTGCCGAAGGTCCAGGTGGTCGCCCGCGTACGCCCCGGTTTCGCGGCGGCCTTCGTCAGCTTCTCGGTCAGCTGGGGGGCGAACCGGCGGCGCAGCTCGGCGAGGTCCTTGCCGCGGCCGACCTCCAGGTCCCCCCGGGCGGCATCGCGGATCACGAACGTGACCCGCAGGTGGTCATCCAGCTTGCTGAGGTCCCAGGCGTCGTCGGGCACGATCTCGCCCGTGCGCATGCGCAGCGCACGGCCCAGGGCGGTGGGGAATGGTTCGGTGTGGGGCACCTCCTGCTCCGCGAGCCAGGCGAGGGCGTCGCGGGCATGGTCGGGCGCGGGCACGAACCGCGTCCGGATCGCCTTGGGCAGGCCCCGGATGAGCTCAGTGGCCAGCTCGTGGCGCAGCCCCGGCACCTGCCAGCCGAACGGCTCGGCCGGGATCTGGTTGAGCCGGGCGAGCTGGATGTCCACGCTCACCCCGTCCGCCCCCGCGCCGGGATCGAACACATAGCTCACCGGCAGCGCCGTCCCGGCCACCTCGAGGGTGTCGGGGAAGTCGCCCGCGGCGGGGGCGTCGGTGGCGATCAGGTCGTCGAGGGTCAGCTCGAGGAAGGCGTCGTCGACCTTCCGCTTCACCCGCCACCAGGAGTCGAAGTGGCGCACCGACACCACATCGGCGGGCACGCGGGCGTCATAGAAGTCGAACAGGACCTGGTCGTCAACCACGATGTCGCGGCGCCGGGAGCGCTCCTCGAGTTCCTCGGCCTCGCGGCGTACGCGCTCGTTGCGCGCGAAGAAGTGGTGCCGCGTGCGCCAGTCCCCCTCGACCAGGGCCGCGCGGATGAAGATCTCGCGGGCGGCGGCCGGGTCGATCCGGGAGTAGTGCACGGGGCGGCCCGCGATGATCGGCACGCCGAGCAGGGTCACCTTCTCGGTCGCGACCACCGCGCCCATGCGGGCCGACCAGTGCGGTTCGGAATGGGTACGCCGCAGCAGGTGCCCACCGACGGCCTCGACCCAACCGGCCTCGATGCCCGCGACCGTGCGGGCCCACAGCCGGGTGGTCTCGACGAGCTCGCCGGCCATCACCAGCGGCGGCTGGGTCTTCGCGACCGCGGAGCCGGGATTGATCGCGAATTTGCTGCCGCGCGCACCGAGGTATTCGCGGGGTCCCGGCCGGCGCCGCTGCTGGCCGCGGCCGCGGGGCTGCGGCTTCGGCTCTTCGAGCTCGGCGAGGCCGATGTGAGAGAGCAGGCCGGCGAGAATCGCGGTGTGGATGGCTGCCGGATCGCCGGGGACATCGTTGCGGGCCAGTTTGAGCTCGCGGGTGATCTCCTTGAGCTGGCCGACGAGGTCCTGCCACTCGCGGATGCGCAGGAAATTGAGGTATTCCTCCCGGCACATCCGCCGGAACCCGTTGCCCGACAGCGCCTTGCGCTGGGCGACCACGTAGTCCCACAGGCGGAGCAGCGCGATGAAGTCCGACCCGTCGGGGGCCGGGTCCTCGGCCTTCTCCCCGGGCGCCGCCGGCGAGGGCAGGGGCGCGAAGAACCGCCGGTGCAGCGCGTCGGCCTTCTCCTTGGCGTCGGTCGGGCGCTCGCGCGGGTCGGAGATGGTGAGGCCCGCGACGATGACGATGACCTCGCGCAGGCAGTCCCGGCGCGCGGCCTCGACGAGCATCCGGGCCATCCGGGGGTCGAGCGGGATCCGGGACAGCTGGTGGCCGATCCGGGT
>JAUNRO010000172.1 GCA_030544185.1 Propionibacteriaceae bacterium
TGAGCGACAACGACCAGGGCAGCTTGGACTTCACCTTCCCCGAGGGGATGCACCCGTCGCTGCGGGGTCTGGCGTGGATGCTGGGCCACTGGGAGGGCCACGGGCACACGCAGTGGCCGGGCGAGGGCGACCGCCGGGTGCTCCAGCAGATCGACTTCGCCCACAACGGCCAGCCCTATCTGCACTATCTGCTGCAGGTGTTCCTCGACGACGACGGCAATCCGGGCGAGCCGGTGACGATGGAGTCGGGGTTCTGGGTCCCCGGCGAGAAGAACTCGGTCATGGCCGTGATCTGCAACCCCGAGGGCGTCGCGGCGAGCTGGCACGGCACGATCACGGGCCTGCAGTCGCCGAGCGGCGGCGACTTGGCGACGAAGATCGAGTTAACCACGGATGCGGTGCTGAGTCAGGGGACGCACACGGCGGGCTCCAGGCTCTATGGCCTCGTGCACGGCAAGATGATGTTCGCGATCGATCGCGCGGACAGTGAGGTCCCGCTGCAGCCGTGGCTGTCAGGGGAATTGGAGCGCCGATGAGCCGCGTCGAGGTCGAGACCGGCCCGGACGCGGGCGCGGCGTGGCATTACGGCGATCCGCACGGTGAGCAGCGGCTGCTCACCTCGGGCCGGGGTGCCGTCGTCCTCGATCACCGCGACGTCGTCTCCATCTCGGGTCCGGACCGGCTCGACTGGCTGCATTCGTTGACGACGCAGCACCTCAGCGCACTCGGCCCGGGCGTCGGCACGACCGCGCTCGTGCTGTCGCCTCGCGGGCACATCGAGCACGTCCTCTATGGCGTCGATGACGGCGAGGTCTTCTGGGCCCACACCGAGCCCGGCCGCGGCGCCGCGCTGGTCGAGTGGCTGCAGAAGATGGTGTTCATGCGGCGGGTCGAGGTCGCGTTGCGTACGCCGGAATTGGCGGTCGTCTGGCAGCCCGGCCCGGCGCCGGTGGGCCATCGGATCGTCCGTGCCGGTGAGGACTCCCTCGGCGGTCACGAGTCGTTCATCCCGCGCGATCACCTCGATGAGTTCCTCGTCCTGCTCGGTGGCGGCGAGGCGCCCCCGCTGGCCGGGCTCTGGGCCTATGAGGCGCTGCGCATCGCCGCCGGCGTACCCCGAATTTTCGTCGACACCGACGACCGCACGATCCCCAACGAGCTCGGCGTCCTCGGCGTCGCGGTGCACCTCGACAAGGGCTGCTATCGCGGGCAGGAGACCGTCGCCCGCGTCCACAACCTCGGCCGCCCCCCACGCCGGCTCGTCCTGCTCCACCTCGACGGGTCGATGGAGGAGCTCCCTTCGGTGGGCGCGCCGCTGCACCTCGCGGGTCAGCCCGAGGGCAAGGACCTTGGCTTCGTCGGCAGCTCGGCCCGGCACTTCGAACTCGGTCCGATTGCGCTGGGGATGGTGAAGAGGGGTACGCCGGTGGACGCGGCCCTCGAGGTCGACGGAATCGCCGCGGCCCAGGAGGCACTCGTGGACCCGGAGGTCGGCCTCCACGTCCGGCGCCGGCTCTGACGGGGGTCCGCGGTGTGGATTCCCGAGCGGTTCGAGATGGGCCGCGACGACACCCTGGAACTGCTGCACGGGATGGGCGCTGCCGACCTCATCACCCCGCACGCCGGTGGGGTGGAGATCACCTATCTTCCCTGGGTCTTCGACGAGACCCGCGGCGACCTCGGCACCCTCCGCTCCCATCTCGCCCGGCAGAACCCGCACGCTGCGCTGCTGAGGGAGTCCTCGGCCCGTGCCGCGGACGCGGCGGAGACCCCGGCCGAGTCGGTCGTCGTGGTGCACGGCGTGGACGCCTATATCACCCCGCGCTGGTATGCCCCGAGCGCCGGCGACCGCCAGGTCCCCACCTGGGACTACGTCGTCGCCCACGTGCACGGCCGGGTCCGCGTCCACGACGACCCGGAGTGGCTCCTGGCCCAGGTCACGGAGCAGTCGGCGAAGTTCGAGGAGGCATACGCCGAGCCCTGGACTCCCGCCGACGCTCCCGCGGACTTCATCGCCGGCATGTGCCGCGCGATCGTCGGGCTGGAGCTGGAGATCACCCGCATCGAGGCCAAGGCCAAGCTGTCGCAGAACAAGTCGCCCGAAATTGTGGCCGGGGTGGTCGCGGGCCTGCGCGCCGTCGGCGATCATGCCGCGGCCGACGCGGTCGAGCAGGCGAACCGGGGCAAGCAGTGGCCGGCACTGCGCCGATCGGCGCGGCCGGAACCGCTCAGCTGACGAACTCCGTCCCGCGACCCCCAGAGGGGTCGTTGACGATGCCTGTGACTTTGACCCGCTGGGCGGGTCAAAGTCACAGGGGACCGAAGCACCACCTTTCACTCTTCCCGGACGCCCGTACAGTTCCCGGATATTGGCAAAAGCAATCAACCGCCGCTGGCGGAACTGAGGGGTTCGCCCCAGTAGGTCAGTGTTGTTAGGGTCGCCTATGTGAACTGGGACAACTTTTCCGCGGCCCTGCTGGACCTCGACGGGGTGATCACGCCGACCGCCGAAGTGCATATGGCCGCGTGGGCACACATGTTCACCGCCTTCCTCGCGAGCAAGGGCGCTGGGCCTTACCAGGAGTCCGACTACTTCAACTATCTCGACGGCAAGCCGCGCTACGACGGCGTGCGGAGCCTGCTCATCTCCCGGGGGATCGACCTGCCCTGGGGCGATCCGACGGATCAGCCCACTGCCGAGACCGTGTGCGGTCTTGGCAATCGCAAGGATCTGGTGTTCAACGAGACGCTGAGCGGGGAGGGCATCGTGGCGTACGCCGGATCCATCCGCCTCCTCGACTTCCTCGACGAGCGCGGCATCGCCAAGGCCGTGGTGTCGTCGTCGAAGAATGCCCGCGGCGTGCTGACCGCTGCCGGGCTCATCGATCGGTTCCCGGTCATCGTCGACGGGCTCGTCGCGGTGGAGCGGGGCATCCCCGGCAAGCCCGCGCCGGACATGTTCCAGTTCGCGGCCGATGAGCTCGGCGTGGCTCACCCGCGTGCGGTGGTGTTCGAGGATGCCCTGTCGGGCGTACGCGCGGGTGCGGCGGGCGGGTTCGGCCTGGTCGTCGGCGTCGATCGCGGGACGGGTGCCGATCGGCTGCGTGAGGCCGGCGCGCAGGTCGTGGTCGCGGAGCTCGACGAACTGATCTGAACCCCTAACCACAATCGCCGGAGAACACGACATGAACTCGCAGCTGCCTCTCGCCGAGGACCCGATGGACCGGACCCGGTTCCCACTCGATGAGTGGCGCCTGGTCGAGACCGACTATGACGCCGGCGATCTCGGGACGACGGAGACGCTCTTCGCGGTCGGGAACGGCTATATCGGGATGCGCGGCAACCCGGAGGAGGGCCGCCCGGCCTACAGTCACGGCACCTATGTGAACGGCTTCCACGAGACGTGGCCGATCCGGCACGCCGAGGACGCGCACGGGTTCGCGCGCATCGGCCAGACGATCGTCAACGTCCCCGACGCGAAGGTGCTCAAGATCTATGTCGATGACGAGCCGCTGGTGTTGCCGCTGGCCGACATCGACGCCTATGAGCGGACGCTGGACTTCAGACAGGGCGTGCTGCGGCGCCGGCTGATCTGGCGCACGTCGGCCGGCAAACGGGTGCAGATCACCACCACGCGGCTGGTCTCGTTCACCCAGCGCCACCTGACGATCATGACGATGACGATCCAGATGCTGTCCGGCGATGCGCCGATCGTGGTGTCCTCGCAACTGGTGAACCGCCAGGACGGCCGCGACGACTATTCGGTGATGACCAAGACCGCCGAGGGCAGCGATCCGCGCAAGGCGGAGGCGGTCGACCGGCGGATCCTCGAACCGCAGTCGCAGTGGTGCGGCGACGGGCGGCTGCTGGTGTCCTATCGGGCCGCGGATTCCGGGATGACGATCGCGGTCGGTGCCGACCACACGATGGTGACGGAGAACCACTACACGGAGTCGAGCTCCGCGGAGGCGGACCACGCCAAGCACGTCTACAAGATCAACGCCAAGCAGGGCGTGCCCATCCAGATCGAGAAGCTCGTCGCCTATCACACCTCGCGCGGGGCGCCCGTGCGGGAGCTGGCGGATCGCTGCCAGCGAACGCTCGAACGGGCCCGGGAGACAGGCGTCGAGGCCATCAACGACGATCAGGTGGAGTGGCTGGAGCGGTTCTGGAACGAATGCGATGTGGAGATCCCGGGCCAACCGGCCCTGCAGCAGGCGATCCGCTGGAACCTGTTCCAGCTGGCGCAGGCGGCGGCCCGCGCGGAGGGGCAGGGGATCGCGGCCAAGGGCGTGACCGGATCGGGTTATTCCGGTCACTATTTCTGGGACACCGAGATCTATGTGCTGCCGTTCCTGACCTATACGATGCCGCAGGCGGCGCGGTGCGCTCTGCGATTTCGTTACACGATGCTGGATGCGGCCCGGAAACGCGCCTCGGAAATGGCGGCCCTCGGGGCACTGTTCCCGTGGCGTACGATCAACGGCGAAGAAGCGTCCGCCTATTATGCGGCCGGGACGGCGCAATATCACATCGACGCCGATATCTCCTATGCGCTGATGAAATATGTCCGCGCCACTGATGACCAGGACTTCCTCCACCACGAGGGCGCGGACATTCTGGTGGAGACCGCGCGATTCTGGGCAGACCTCGGGTTCTGGCGCTCCAATGGCGACGATGAGTTCCACATCCATTCGGTGACGGGGCCGGACGAATATACGACGGTGGTGAACGACAACCTGTTCACCAACGTCATGGCCCGCGACAATCTCCAGACGGCGGCGCAGACGATCCGGATGCTGCAGGACCAGCAGCCGGAGGTGTACGCGCGGCTGGCGTCCCGGCTCAATTTTGATTTCGCGGAAGTCGAGGAGTGGGAACGCTGCGCCGAGGCGATGTTCATTCCCTATGACGAGCGCATCAATGTGCACCCCCAGGATGCGCATTTCCTGGAGCGCGAGGTGTGGGATCTGGCGCAGACGCCGCGCGAGAAACTCCCGCTGATGCTCAACTATCACCCGCTGGTGCTCTATCGCTTCCAGGTGCTGAAGCAGGCCGATGTGGTGATGGCGCTGTTCCTCCAGGGCAACATGTTCTCGCTGGAGGAGAAGCAGGCGGATTTCGAATACTACGACCCGATCACCACGGGCGACTCCACGCTGTCGGCGGTCGTCCAGTCGATCATCGCCGCGGAAACCGGCTATCCGGAATTGGCCCTGCGCTATTTCTATTCGGGGCTGTTCGTGGATCTGGACGACCGGCACCGGAACACGGCAGACGGGGTCCACGTGGCCTCGACCGGTGGCGTGTGGTCGGCACTGGCCTATGGCTTCGGCGGGATGCGCGACCACGGTGGGCGGATCACGTTCGATCCCCGGCTGCCTGCGGAGTGGGACGAGCTGCGGTTCAGGGTCCGGCTCGTCGATTCCCGGCTGCACGTGCGGGTCAGCCAGGAGACGATGCGGTTGGAGGTCGTCAGCGGGCCCGCGGTGAAGGTGAGCGTGCGTGGTGAGGATGTCACCGTCGCACCGGACGAGCCGGTGGAGATCGAGCTGCAGAGGCGCTCGGCGGATGGGGACGGAAGGATCCGGGAGCTGCCGATGGTCGGTGGCCGCCGGGCGGACGGGTCGATGATCACCGCGAGCGTCCCCCGGTCGCGAGAGGGCTGAGCCGCCGACTAAGTTTGGAGGTATTGCAGCGCCGCCGAGCAGGTGGAGATCAGGAGGCTTCATGTCCAAGAACAAGGAAACCAACCCCGCCCAGCCGTTGCTGGACACCAGCCTGAAGGCGCTCTATGCCGCCGCGGGTCTGACCGAGGTGTTGACGGAGCGTTTCAAGGAATATGCCGAGGCCTATCAGGAGGAGGCCCGCAACCGGCGCGCCAAGACGCTCGAGTCGATCAACCAGGCGACCGAGCGCGCGCAGGAGCAGTTCACCCAGGCCACGAAGCAGGCGCAGGACATGATGCGCCAGACCCAGGGGCTGGCGATGAACGCACCGACCATGGCGCGGAACCTGCCGGAGCAGATCCAGGAGCAGCTCGAGGAGATGCTCAAGGAGCTCAACCTCACGTTCGAGGACATGGTCCGGCGGGGCGAGCAGCGCCTGGCCGCGTTCCGTCATGCCGCCGCTGACAGCGCCCGCGACGCCGCCGAGAGCGTCGATGAGGCCGTGAGCAACGTGGTGGACGACGTCGAGGCAGCCGCCGACCAGGTCGACCCCGACGCGACCCCCGACCCCGGTGTCGTCACCGAGGCCAGCCCCGAGGTCGTCGAGTCGGCCACGGGCGATGCGCTCGATGAGGAGTCCAAGGCGGCCACCGACGCCGCCAAGGCGCAGGCAGAATCGTCCGAAGAGGCCCTGGCCGACGAGTCCTCCCCGGCGAAGAAGACCGCGGCCAAGCGGGCGGCGGCTGCCAAGAAGGCTCCGACGAAAAAGGCTCCGGCGAAGAAGACGACCGAGTCGGCTCCCGACGTCGAGGACACGGTCGATCCCTGAGCATCACCCTGGGTCGCCTGGGCGGCCCAGGGCCTCCACCCCCAACTGCGCATAATCCACGGTCAGCGCCAATCCTTCGGAGCCCGACAAGGGGAAACGCCCCGAGGCCCGGCACTGGCCGTGGATTTTGTGCGTTTGTGCGCCGCTTTCGAGCTCGTGCCCTCACTCGCCGTATTGATCCAACCCGCTTGGCGGGTCAAAGTCACACGGTGCTCCACGGGCGGATCCGGAGCACCAGCCCGGGCGCCCTGAGTCGGCACGAGCGCCCACGCCCGTCTCGCCACGGGATAACTCGCGAAATCCAGCCTCGAACGAAGTGGAGTCCAACCTCGTACACCACCCCGGCGGACTGA
>JAUNRO010000173.1 GCA_030544185.1 Propionibacteriaceae bacterium
CGCCCCCAAGTGCGGCCCTGGGGGGGGGGGTCACTCTCAACACCCCACCCCCCCCCCCCAGGGCCCCAGAAACGCCCCCGCGACTTGGGCAAGGGACCAGGAGCCTGGGCGACGAGCACCAACCTGGGCAAGGCCCACGTGTCGCGAACACCAGCCCGGCGCACAGCACCACGGCTGATTCGTCTGCGCGCAGGAGTTGCGCTCCGACGACCGCGCTGCCCGTCAGTGTCGGCGCACAGTCCCACCGGACTTGTTCCCGGTCCTGGGCCGCGGCCGACCGGACGAAATGGTTCCCGTGGCCAACCGCCCACCGCGAAACCCGGAATCTTCCAGGAAGGCGATAGGCTGCCTGGATGGCGACAGAGGCGACCGAGGAGATCCAGGAGCTACCGGTGCTCAGCGCCCCCGCGGATCCGCTGGGCGAGATCGTCGCCTCCCCCACGGCGCTGGCCGAGGCCATCGCCCGGTTGCGCACCGGGACCGGTCCCATCGCCATCGACGCCGAACGCGCCCAAGGCTATCGCTATTCGGCGCGCGCCTATCTGATCCAGCTGCGGCGCACGGGGGCCGGGACCATGCTCATCGACCCGGTCCCGTTCGCCGACGGTGAGTCCCCGGCGGACTTCGGGGCGCTCGAGCAGGCGATCGGTGGTGACGAGTGGATCATCCACGCAGCGTCCCAGGACATCCCCTGCCTTGCCGAGGTCGGCCTGATCCCGACCCGGCTGTTCGACACCGAGCTCGCCGGGCGCCTGCTGGGTTTGCCGCGGGTCGCGCTCGGCACGCTGATCGAGGTCTATTTCGGCCAGAAGCTGCTCAAGGAGCATTCGGCCGCCGACTGGTCCACTCGGCCGCTGCCCGATGAATGGCTCACCTATGCCGCGCTCGACGTGGAGTTGCTCATCGAGCTCCGGGACCTGCTTGCCGCCGAGCTGCACGCCGCTGGCAAGGTCGAATGGGCGCGTCAGGAGTTCGCCCATCTCGCCGCTCGCGCCGCCGAGCCGCCGACGCAACGGGTCGATCCTTGGCGGCGCACCTCCGGCATCCACGCTGTCCGCAACCCCGCCGGGCTGGCAATCGTGCGCGAGCTCTGGCAGGCCCGCGACGAGATCGCCCGCCGGCAAGACAGGGCACCCGGGCGGATCCTGCAGGACCGGGCCATCGCCGAGCTCGCCGCCCAGCAGAAGCCCACGCGGGCCGCGATGCGCGGCATCCAGGGGTTCCAGCGCCGCGCAGCCCGCCGCTTCGAGTCGACCTGGACGAGCGCCCTGGAGCGGGCGCAGGCGCTGCCCAAGTCTGACCTGCCGCCGCTGCACCTGCCGTCGGACGGTCCCCCGCCGCCGCGATCGTGGGAGCACCGCGACCCCGCGGCGTACGCTCGCTATCTCGCCCTCCGCGAGGTCGTGAACGAGCTCGCCGAAGAGCACCACCTTCCTGCGGAGAACCTGCTCACCCCGGATACCTGGCGGCGGCTCGCCTGGCAGCCACCCGCCGAGCTGGACGTCGCGGCGATCGAGGACTTCCTCGCCGGCCAGAGCGCCCGCGCCTGGCAACGCGAGCTCACCGCCGCCGCCCTGACGGCCGCGCTGCGCAACGACTAGCTTCCGCCTCGGCTGGGGGTGCGGGGTGCGCCCGAATGCGCAGAATCCACGTCCATTGTGACCGTTAGCGGCGCCGACAAGGGCAAACGGTCCCAGGTCGCGGCACGGGACGTGGATCCTGCACGGCGCCACTGCCAAAGGGCTTCCGGACGGGGCACCACCCAAGGACGTCCCCGAGGCAGTCCACACAGTGCGTATGATCGCAACCCGCTGAGCGGGTCAAAACTACACGCCTGCCGACGCTGCCCCACCAGACTTCCGCCCCGGCCCAAGACACCGCTGTCCGCCCGACGGCTGGGTGTCGGCCCGAAATTTCGTGGCCGGGCGATCGCGCCCGCACCAGCGCCCCATGCGTGGGGGCTCGACGCGAGGAAAAGCGCGTTCAGGACTCTGGAGCATCCCCGCCGCGCTCAACGGAGGTGGGGTTCGCGACGCGCCCACGGCTACGGTCAGCGACGTGGCATACGTGTGCCGACCACGCAGCACGAGTGCCGACCACGCAGCATGATATCCACCTGAGGGCGTGCATGCGTGTTACTGAGTGGTGTTCGTGATGCGAGGTCGCCACTGGTGCTGCGATGTGGGTGGGCAGCTGCCGTCGTGGTCACCGGAGCGGGCAGGTTCTGCCCGCTTGGCACCCTGGGGCAGGCTGGGAGCTGGAGGTTCCCCATGGCTGATTCCTGCGTCACGCGAGTCCCGGTCTTCCGGACGCTCACACCCGACCAGCAGGCCGAGGTCGCGCGCTTCGCGCGGCCCGTCCACGTCGCGGCCGGGGAACAGGTGATGACCGCCGGCAGCACGACGCGGCGGCTGCTGGTGGTGCATTCCGGGCGCGTACGCCTGGTTCATCTCCTCGACAGCGGCCGGGAACATCTGGTCCGCATGCTCGGCGAGGGCGATGCCGTCGGGGAGACGTCGTTCGTGCTGGGCAGCCGGCCCGAGCATTTCGCGTTCGCCGATACCGATGCGCAGCTGTGTACGTTCGACCACGAGGATCTCGCCGGACTGGTCGCGCGCTATCCCGAGATCGCGGTGCGGATGCTGCAGGTCCAAGCCGAGCGGCTCGCGGCGGCCGAGCGGATGCTCGCCGCGTTCGGCAGCGCCGACGTCGGCGCGCGCGTCGCGGCCTACCTCCTCGATCTGCCCGTCGCCACCGGCCCGACCGGCAACCACCGCGTCGAGCTGCCGATGGCGAAGAAGGACGTCGCCTCCTATCTGGGCACGACCCCGGAGACCCTGAGCCGTCGGCTGCGCGAGCTCACCGATGCCGGCGCGATCGAGCTCGACGGCCGGCGCGGGGTGATCATCCGGGACGTGGACGGGCTGATCCGGCGCGCCGAGGCCTGAATCTCACGGCCGGAAACCAGGTCGTGGGCGCGCCGCTAGGCTCCGGCGCATGACTTCCCCGCGGCCCCGCCTGTGGACGCTGCACTTCGCGATGTGTGCCCTGGCGATGCTCGGGCTCGGGTTCACGTTCTTCTTGCTGGTGCCGACGATGGCGGGCCACGCGGTGGCGGAGTTCGGGGCCTCGGAGACACTGGCGGGCATTGCGAGCTCGTCGTTTTTCTTCGGCGCGGTGTTCGCGCGCGTCGTCGTGGGGCGCATCATCGGCCGCCGGGGCCTGCGCGCGGTGATGGTCGGCTCCATGCTCGGCCTGGTGCTCTCGAGCCTGGCCTACCTGCTGCCGGCGACCATGGCGACGCTGCTCGCGATCCGGGTGGTCCACGGCGTCTGCTTCGGGTTCGCCGCGACGGCGCTGGCCGGGGCCGCCATCGGTCTCGCGCCGCCCAGCCGGCGCGGTGAGGCCTCCGGCTGGTCGATGATGGGCCAAACCCTCGCGACCGGGCTCGCGCCCTTCCTCGCGCTGTCACTGATCAACTCCGGCGCGGGCCAGCGGGCGGTGTTCTGGGTGACAATCGGCTTCGCCCTGCTCGCCCTCGGTGCCGCCCTGGTCGCGGCGCCACGGCTGCCGGGGCCACCGTCGGCCGGGACGCCCCGGTCCCACAGGTGGGTGGCGCCGCGGGCGCTGCCGATCGGGGTGGTGGTGGGCCTGTGCGCGATCGGCTTCGCGACGATCCTGGCCTATCTCAACCTGTTCGCCGCCGAACGTGGCCTGCTGGGTGCGGCGGGGGTCTATTTCTTGGTGTACGCCGTGGTGATTGCCATCTCCCGTCCCGGCGCCGGCATGCTGCAGGACCGTCTCAGCGACGACATCGTGACGATCCCACTCCTGGTGCTCGTCGCCGCCGGCATGGTGCTGACCGCCCTCGCCGGCGGACCCGTGGTGCTCCTGGTCGGCGCCGCCGTGCTCGGGCTGGGTTATGGCACGGTGATCTCGGTCGGCCAAGCGATCGCGGTCTCACGCATGACACCCGCCCAGATGGGGCTCGGCGTATCGAGCTATTTCCTGATCGTCGACGCTGCCACCGGCCTCGGCCCGGTACTGATGGGATCTTTCATCGAGTCGTTGGGATTCCAGAACACGTTCCTGATCGGGGCCGTGCTCCCGCTGCTCGCACTCGTGCTCTATGTGCTGGTAGCGCGCCGGGTACCCCGGCCCGACGCGACCTGAGCCGATGCTGAGCCAGCCGCCTCCGCGGCAGTCCCCGCGTCAGCTCTCGCGGGTGTCGACCGTCGGGTCGCCTGCTGGCTGCGGCTGACCACGCAGCACAGTCTCGACCGCATAGCGCGTGATCTCCTGGGCCACCAGACCGAGCTGCTCCAGCAGCTGACCACGCGATGCGTGCTCGAGGAACCGATCGGGCACGCCGAACTCCCGCGTCGGCGTGTCCACCTCGCTGTGTCGCAGCTCCTGCGACAGTCGCGAGCCGAGACCTCCGACAACGCCCGAGTCCTCCACCGTGATCACGAGATCGTGCTCGCCCGCGAGCGCCACGAGCGCGGGGTTGACCGGCAGCGCCCACACCGGGTCGACCACGGTCACCCCGATGCCCTGAGCGGTCAGCCCCTCGGCGACCTCGAGGCCGAGCGGCGCGAACGCGCCGTGGACGACCACGAGCACCTGCTGCTCCTCGGACTCCAGCAGGACGTCGACGCCGTCGATGGTGCGCACGGCCTCCATGTCGGCGGGCAGGGTGTCCTTGCCAAAACGCACCACGCTCGGCGCGTCGGCGATGTCCATGGCGGTGCGCAGAGCCTCGCGCAGGCGGGTCTCGTCGCGTGGGGCGGCGAGGTGCAGACCGGGGACGATCGACAGGATCGAGCAGTCCCAGACCCCGTTGTGGCTGGCGCCGTCGGCGCCGGTGATGCCGGCCCGGTCGAGCACGAACGTCACGCCCTGGCGATGCAGGGCGACATCCATCAGGACCTGGTCGAACGCGCGGTTGAGGAACGTCGAATAGATCGCGACCACCGGATGCATGCCGGCGGCGGACAGGCCGGCCGCCGTGGCGACGGCGTGCTGCTCGGCGATGCCGACATCGAGCAGCCGTTCGGGAAAGGCCTCGGCGAAGCGATGCAGCCCGGTCGGGTGCAGCATGGCCGCGGTCAGCGCGACGACATCCTGGCGGTCGTGACCGATCTTGAGGATCTCCTCGGCGAACACGTCGGTCCACGAGCGGCGGCAGCTCACCGACAACGGCTCACCGGTGATTTCGTCGATCTGACCGACCGCGTGAAAACGGTCCTCCTCGTGCTGCTCGGCGGCCTCGAACCCGCGGCCTTTCTGGGTGAGCACGTGCACGATCACCGGACCGCCGAAGCGCTTGGCCTGGAGCAGCGCATATTCCAGCTCCTGCTGGTCGTGGCCGTCGATCGGGCCCACGTATTTCATGCCCAGATCCGCGAAGAGCCCCTGCGGCGCGAGCACGTCCTTCAGTCCGATCTTGAGCCCGTGGAACCAGTCATAGGCCGCTTGACCGACCAACGGGGTCTGGGTCATTGCCTTGCGGATGAAGTCGAGGCTCTGCTCATAGCGCCGGTCGGTGCGCAGCGAGGTCAGGTGGCGGGCGATCCCGCCCACCGTCGGCGTATAGGAGCGGCCGTTGTCGTTCGCCACGATCACCAGCGGCAGGTCCTTCTCGACCGCGATGTTGTTCACGGCTTCCCAGGCCATGCCGCCCGTGAGCGCTCCGTCGCCGATCACAGCCACCACTGTGCGGTCCTCACCGGCCAGCTGGAATCCCTTGGCCAGCCCTTCGGCCCACGACAGCGACGACGAGGCGTGGGAACTCTCCACCCAGTCGTGCTCGGACTCGGTGCGGCTCGGATAGCCCGACAGCCCACCTTGCTGGCGCAGCTTGGCGAAGCCGTCCTGGCGGCCGGTCACGATCTTGTGCACATAGCTCTGATGGCCCGTGTCGAAGATGATCGGATCCTTCGGCGAGTCGAACACCCGGTGCAGCGCGAGGGTGAGCTCGACCACGCCGAGGTTCGGGCCCAGGTGACCGCCGGTGCGGCTGACACTGGTGACCAGGAACGACCTAATCTCAGCGGCGAGCTGGGTCAGCTCCTCACGGCTCAGGTTCTCGAGATCACGAGGACCCCGGATGCGATCCAACAAAGGCATGACTGCCAGTGTAAGCAGGTTGCCCCCGATAAGTCCTGCTCGGACCTCCGACCTGGGTCGCCTGTCGGCACACCAGACCACGACCGTGGTCAGAGACGGCGGATGAAGACCTTGCCGCGCAGTGCTTCCTCGACCAGCGCGACCGCCCGGCGCACGCGCACCAAATGCGCCGTCTGGTCCTGCCAGGCCTCGACCGCCGCCTCGACCACGTGCGGAGCGACCTGGTCACCGAGGCTGTCACGCACTCCCGCGAGGCCCGCCTGACTCGCCCGGTATTGGCTCTCCACGAACTGCGCCGCGAACCGGGCCAGCACCACCGGATGGCGCCGGAGGACGGGATAGGCCCGATAGTCCGCCGGACAGCAGTCCAGCAGCCAGGTCACCGCGGTGGCCTCCCAGTCCGGCGCCCCCGGCGGGCGCACCGTCTCCGGCCAGCCCGGCGGGACATAGATCGCTGTCCGCCGCTCCACATAGTCTTCCGCGTGCCGCGGATGCAGCTGCATGGTGCTCATGACCGGCCCCTCCCTTGATCGAATATATGTTCGATTCTAGACCGGCCCGGGTCGCCCGTCAAGACATGCCAACGGTGGAAGACACATGAGCGGGTGAACCGGCGGCCCGCCGGAATCGGCCGAACGGTCTCGGAGGTGCGTACGCCGTGCTCGCGCTCGGGTCGGGGCGCATCCCGGCGGTGACACCGCCCTGCT
>JAUNRO010000174.1 GCA_030544185.1 Propionibacteriaceae bacterium
CGGCAGGAGGCGCAGCCTGGCCGGGGGCTGCAGGCGCGGGGGCACCCGGACGGGGTGCAGGCTCGCTTGCCCGCGTAACCGGCTGGCCGACCGGGGGTGCGTCAGCACTGTCTGGGGCCGTATTCCCCAGCCGTTCGACAGGGTCGCCGGGACCGGGATCAATGTCGCGGCGCGGGGCCGCCGGCGGATCGGTGAGTTCTGGCTCGCCGGGATCCGCGCCGATCTCCTCCGGCCATTCGTTCTCGCCGGGCGTCGTGGTGGGCGTCGGCAGCGAGGTCTGGGCGCTGTCCTCAACCGGCAACGCCTCACCCACTGCAAACACACCTTCATAGGCATCGATGAACCAGCCCGGCCCGTCGCCCGCCGGCACGAGCCAATAGGACACCCGCTTGGCGATATTGAGGTCGAACCCCGCGCCGGCCTCCTGATAGCGCAGATCGGCCTCGTGGACGATCGTGACCTTCATCCACAGCGGCGAATCCTCAGTAGCCTCGGTCGCGCCGATCTCGCCGTTGCGGATCCACTGGCTCTGCACGGGACTCCCGTTGGCCGGCAGCCGCCACTCGGGTTGTTCCCAGTCATAGAACTGCAGGACGCGCAGCGCGTCCTGATCCTCGGCGCTGCCCCCTAGCGCGGCCGCGACCCGAGCGGTCCAGCGGTCCCACAGGGCTGCCGTGACCTGGCCTTCCACGCCTGCGTTGAGCTCCTGGGCCGTGAAGGTCTTCTTCTGCGGATCCATCAGCGCCGGGTCATAGCCACGCTCGAACGCAAACTGGGTGATCGAAGCGAAGGCCGAGGTGATCTGTTCGTCGGTGAAGTGCTTGCGCGCATTCGCGCTCACCGTGGGCCGGTCCACCCAGCGATCCGGGATCGCGTCGTCCGGGTCCCGGTTCACGCCGCATGCGGACAGCACCATGGTCATCAACAGCACCAAAACGAACCCGGCGTACGCCCTCCGGCGCCCCCATCCAGCACTTCGCATGTTCGTCACCCCTGAATCCCGCCCAACAAAAAAGACGATAGCTCGGGGCTGGGGGCAATAAAACTTGAATAACAAGGGCAAACGCAACGCAAATTATTGCGAATGCTGGCTCCCCGGGTAGGAGTCGAACCTACGTCGCTAAATCCTGATTCAAAGTCAGGCGGGCCCTGCCGGCAGACCAACCGGGGAACGTCACCGCAACGGATGACGCCTGACAGGCTACCCCGAAGTGGCCCCGAGCGCGCATTCGCGAATGCCGGGTTAGTGTCGTGGTCATGAGTGAGGGGCGGGAGAACAGGCGCCGGGTCCGGATGACGGGCCAAGAACGCCGCGAGCAATTGATCGCCATCTCCCGCACCCTGTTCGCCGACAAAGGCTTCGAAGGCACGTCGATCGAGGAGATCGCCGCCAAGGCACAGGTCAGCAAGCCGGTCGTCTATGAACACTTCGGCGGCAAGGAGGGCATTTATGCGGTCGTGGTCGACCGCGAGGTGCTGACGCTGCTGCAGTCGATCCGCAATTCGCTCGTCGAGGGCAAGAGCCGCCGCGAGTTGATCGAGCGCGCCACGCTTGCCCTGCTCGACTATGTCGAGGGCCACACCGACGGTTTCCGGATCCTTATCCGCGACTCCGGCGTGGGCAGCAACTCGGGCTCGTTCGCGAGCATCCTCTCCGACGTCGCCTCCCAGGTGGAGGACATCCTCGTCGCCGAATTCAAGGCCCGGAAGCTCGACTATCGCGCGGCCCCGCTCTATGCCCAGATGCTGGTCGGCATGGTCGGGGTCACCGGCCAGTGGTGGCTGGACAACCGCAAGCACAGCAAGCGCGATGTCGCCGCCCACCTGGTCAACCTGGCCTGGAACGGCATGAAGAACCTGGAGCCGAAACCGCAGCTGCGAGTCCAGTGAGCGTGGCGCGATCCGGGCGCACCGCGCTGGCGTCGGTGGCGGTGATGTTCGCCGCCAACGGCCTGACGCTCGGGGCGTACGCCGCCTCCCTGCCCACCCTGCGCGAGCGCCTCGCGCTCGACCACCTGCAGATCCCGCTGGTCCTGCTGGTCGTCGGCTCGTTCGGGATCCTGGGCATGCAACTCGGCGGTCGGGCGATCGAGCGGTTCGGCGTCCGCGCGGTCGCGCTCGCGGGCTTTCCGGGGCTGGTGCTGGGCGCGATCGCGTTCGGCGTGTCACCCACCTATCCCGTCGCCCTCACCGGCGGTGCCCTGATCGGGGTGGGCAACGGCTTGCTGGATGTGGCGATGAACGCCTTCGCCGTCCATCTCGAACAGGGCCGCAGCTCCGCTGTGATGAGCCGTCTCCACGCGCTGTGGTCGCTCGGGAATTTCGCTGGCGCCGGCTTGGTCCTAGTGGTGGGACGCCTGGTGGGGTTGGATCTGCTGATGCCGATCGCGCTGGGCATCGCCGCCGGAGCCACTCTGATCACCGGCGGCGCGCTGGCGCGCTGGTGCCCGTATGCCGCGCCCGATCCCCCGCGCACTCGCCGAGGATCGGGGGGTCGCATCCCGCCGATCGCGTGGCTGCTGGGTGCGATGGCGATCGCCTTCGGGCTCGCCGAGGGCACCGCCTATGACTGGTCGTCGATCCACATCACCGACGTCGCCGGAGTCGATCCGGGCATCGGCGCGCTGGGCCTCACTGCGACAGCCGCGGCCATGGTCGCGATCCGGCTGATGGGCGATTGGCTGGTCGACCGGTTCGGCCGCCGGGCGGTGGTGCGGTTCGGCGGCGCGTGCGCCGGAGTGGGGTACGCCGTCGTGGCACTCACCTCGGCCCTGCCGGTGTTGCTCGGGGGCTGGGCACTGATCGGCTTCGGGGTCGGGATGATCGCCCCGCAGGTCTATGCGGTGGCCGGTCACACCGGCGGGCCGCGGGGGCTCGCGCTGGTGGTGACGTTCGGTTATGCGACGTTCCTGTCCGGCCCCGCGGTCATGGGTGCGCTGATCGCCGGAGTCGGCATCCAGCCCGCAATGTTCGCCCCGGGTCTCATGTGTCTGGGACTGATCGCGCTCGCCCAGGGCATGCCCGAACCGGACCGGGTGGCGCCCTGACGCTCCGGCTCAGGGCCGGTTGAGCTGTGCCTTCGCCTGCTCCACCACGGCGTGATATTTCGGGTCCTGGTCCTCCAACAGCCCCTTCGGGCCGCGCATATGCGCATAGAGCAGGTGGTGGGCGGCCTCAGCCATGTTGCCCAACTCGAACTCGGCCTGGCCGAGCCGCAATTGGATGAAGGCATTGCCGATCCCGCTCGGCGAGGCCGAGGCGGCGGCGAAGTTGTCCCGCGCCTCCTGCCAGCGCCCGGCCTCGAAGTGGATGTTCGCGACCGAGGCATAGAGCCAGGTCGCCGCCACCCACTCGTGCTTGGGCTCGGGCAGCAGATCGAGGCCGGCCATGAAGCTGGCCAGCGCCGCATCGTCGGCACCGGCCTCGAGTTCCTCGGTGCCGGCCCGCACGTGCTCGTCGAGTTGAGCGGCGATGGCCTCGTCGAGGTCCTCGTGGTCGTGGTCGTGGTCCTGCGGCATGGTGCTCCTTCAGTTCGCGTGCGCCTCGGTCAGCGTACGCAAAACCCCTCAGACTTCCGGCACCAGTTCCAGGAGGCGCCCGCTGCGCCCGTCCTCCAGCACCCAGATCGAGCCGTCGGGGCCCTGGGCAACATCGCGGATTCGCTCCCCCATGTCCCATTCGTCGCCCTTCTCGGCGTCGGTCCCGTCGAGATCGACCCGGAGGAGAGCCTGGCCGGACAGCGCACCGGCGAACGCGTCACCCCGCCACTGCGGGAAGACGTCGCCGTCATAGATCATCAGGCTGCCCGGGGAGACCGACGGGGTCCACCCGACCTTTGGGGGCTCGAACCCGTCTCCGGGTGCGTGGTCCGGGATTTCCGCCCCGCCGTAGTGCGAGCCGTTGGACGCCTCCGGCCAGCCATAGTTGCGTCCCTCCAGCACGAGGTTGATCTCGTCGCCACCCTGCGGACCCATCTCGGAGATCCACAGGTTGCCGTCCGGGTCGAACGCGATGCCGAGCGGGTTGCGGTGGCCATAGCTCCAGATCTCGGCGGACACGCCGCCGCGGTCCGCGAACGGGTTGCCCTCGGCCGGTGTGCCATCGGGGTTGAGCCGCAGGATCTTGCCCAGGTTGGTCGACAGGTCCTGGGCCGGGTCGAACTTCTGCCGGTCACCGGAAGTGACGAACAGGTGACGCCCGTCCGGGCTGAACGCCATGCGGTGGGCGAAATGGCCGTTGCCGGTGGTCTTGTCCTGGCGCCAGATGGGGGTGAGATCCACCAGGTGTGCCGCCGAGCCGGCGGAATCCAGCTGAGCGCGCGCGATGACGGCACCGGTCCCACCGTCACCACGCTCGACCCAGCTCAGATAGATCGTCTGGTCCTGCTCGAACCTCGGGCCCGGCACGACGTCCCCGAATCCGCCCTGGCCGGAGTCGACGACCTCCGGCGCACCCTCAACCGTCACGGTCGCGCCCGACTCCTGGTCGCGCAGCAGCAGTTCGCCCGACTTCTGGGTGATCAGCAGCTGGTTCGTCCCGGGCAGGAACGCCATCGCCCAGGGGTTGGACAGGTTGGCAACCTCGCGGGGCTGGAAGCCCGTCGGGACGGCATCGGTCGTCGCCTCGCCAGCGGGGCCCGCGGGCGTGGTGGTGGTGGCCGCTGTCGGAGCGGCCCCGTCCGGGCTCGTCCCGGGGCCCGGGTCGGTCGGTGCAGAACAACCGGCGAGCGCAACCGCGCTCAGCAGTGCAGTGGCCAGGGCGGTTCGTCGCATGTGTCGAACCTACCGAAGGCGCTCAAGCGGAGACGTGCAGCATGAGCGCGCGCAGCAGGGCCGACAGCTGTCGGCGCTCGGCACCATCGAGCCCCCGCAACAGCTCGTCCTCCTCGACCAGCAGGGATTCCAGCGCTCCGTCGACGGCGGTGCGCCCCGCATCGGTGAGCCCGACGAGGACCCCGCGGCGATCGTCGGGATCCGGCGAGCGGCTGACGAGCCCGCGCGCCACCAGCCGGTCGACCCGGTTGGTCATCGTGCCCGAGGTCACCAGGGTCTCCTTGATGAGCCGGCCCGGCGACAGCTCATAGGGCGCGCCGATCCGTCGCAGGGCGGCCAGGACATCGAACTCCCAGCCGACGATGTCGTGATCGGCGAACGCCTTCTTGCGGGCCTGATCCAGCAGATGGCTCAGCCGGCTGACACGGCTGAGCACCTCCATCGGCGAGAGATCCGCGTCCGGCCGCTCCCGCCGCCAGTCGGCGAGCAAGCGGTCGACATCATCGGGCATTCCCCCATCCTAGACAGGATTCTTGATGTCGAGAATCTTTGCCCGCTAACGGTTCCGGTCGTCGCGCCACGCAACCAGGTC
Source organism: Propionibacteriaceae bacterium (assembly GCA_030544185.1). Next base: position 5,365 of record JAUNRO010000174.1, read on the forward strand.
GCGCAGCGGCGCGAGGTCATAGTCCGGGCCGCCGACCCCAAGGGTGAGCAGCCGGGTCCCCACGGCGTACGCCGCCTCGGCCGAACCCTGCGGATCCTTCGCATCCACCCCGGCCGACCGTTCGATCTCGCTGGGATCGCGGCCGACCTTCGCGCACCAGTCGTCGAGGACACCGCTCTTGTGGCGCAGGGTCTCGGCATCGCCGAAGGAGTGCCAGATCTGGGCATGCTCGGCGACGATCCGCAGCGTCTTCCGCTCTCCTCCCCCGCCGATGAGAATCGGGATCCGACGGGTCGGAGCCGGGTTGAGGGCGCCGAACCGCTCGACGATCAGCGGCAGATCGCGATCGAGATCGCCCAGGCGGCTCCCCTTCGTCCCGAACTCGTAGCCATAGGCCGCATAGTCCTTCGCGAACCAGCCCGACCCGATCCCGAGGATGAGCCGGCCCTCGCCGCCACGGGCGCTGATGTGGTCGACGGTGCGCGCCATGTCGGCGAGCAGCTGCGGGTTGCGATAGGAGTTGCAGGTCACCAGCGCGCCGATCTCGACACGCTCAGTCGCCTCCGCCCAAGCGCCGAGCATCGTCCAGCACTCGAAGTGCTTGCCTTCGGGCTCGCCGTACAAAGGAAAGAAATGATCCCAGTTGAAAGCTATGTCAACCCCGATCTCCTCCGCCTCGGCGACCGCGCGGCGAAGGGCGGGATATTCGGCATGCTGGGGTTGGAGCTGTACGCCGACGCGGGCGGGGCGGGACTCGGTCATGTGTCTCCTGTTCTCGGTCAGGCGCAGGATGTGATGAGGCGCGCGCCGGCGACGGGACCGGCGACCCGGCGCACGGCCCGGGCGACGCCCTCGGTGCCGAGGGTGACGCTCAGAGCGACGGCGGACTCCTCGTTGCCGCAGAGGAAGGCGACGGTCGGGCCCGAACCGGAGACGATCGCGGCCAGCGCGCCGAGCTCGAGCCCGGCGTCGATCGTCGACTGGAGCTGGGGTTGCAGGTCGATGGCGGCCGCCGCGAGGTCGTTGCGCAAGTGGCGGGCCAGTTCGTCGGAGTCACCGGTGGCGAGCGCGTTGATGACCTCGGTCGGCATGGCGAGATCGCAACCGTCGGGCCGGAGTTCGTCGAAGCGGCTATAGACCTTGGGCGTCGACAGGCCGAAGTCGGCGAAGGCGAGGACCCAGTGGTGGCTGCCGCGGCTGAGCACAGGCACGAGCTTGTCACCGCGGCCCGTGCCGATCGCGGTGCCGCCCAGGAGGGCGAAGGGGACGTCGGAGCCGAGTTCTGCGCCGCATTCGCGCAGCTCCTCCGGGTCGATGTCGAGATCCCAGAGCACCGAGCAGGCCAGCAGCGCCGCCGCCGCATCGGCCGAGCCCCCCGCCATTCCGCCGGCGACGGGAATCGACTTGCGAATGCTCAACCGCACTCCGAACCGGTCGTCGCCGTAATTCTCGGCGAGCAATCGGGCAG
>JAUNRO010000175.1:0-4324 GCA_030544185.1 Propionibacteriaceae bacterium
TGATCATCCTCGGCTCGGTCTGGGCCGACATCGCCTGGGGCCGCTATTGGAGCTGGGACCCCAAGGAGACCGCTGCGCTGGTGACCTGGCTGATCTATGGTGCCTATCTGCACGCCCGGGTGGTCCGCGACTGGCGCGGCACCAAGGCGGCGTGGCTGCTGGTGCTGGGGTTCGCGGCGATCCTGTTCACCTACTACGGCAACCTGTTCTTAGGAGGTCTGCACAGCTATGTCTGAGGTGACCGTTGAGCATCGCCCGGCCGGTTCGACGCTGCGCTCGGTGCTCGTCGTCCTGGCCGTGGCGGTCGTCACGGTCGGCGGATTCTGGTGGCTCAACCGGCCGGCTCCGGGCGGCGGCGGGAACTCCGTCACCGCCATCGAGGTGCCCGGCGCGGGGGTGGCGCCGACGATCGGCCAGCAGGCGCCGGACTTCACCGCCACCACGATCGACGGCCGCGCCGTCCGGCTGTCGGAGTTGCGCGGACGGCCCGTGTGGCTGACGTTCGGGGCGTCGTGGTGTGCCCCGTGCCGGGTCGAGGCACCGGACATCCAGCGGGCGTACGCGGCAGGGCTCGGCAACGTCGAGGTGATCTCGGTCTATCTCGGTGAGGACGCCGCTGCGGCCCAGAGCTTCGCGGGCTCGCTCGGGCTGACCTATGCCCACGTGCCCGATCCCGAACGCAAGCTCGCGGCCGCCTGGGGCGTCAACGGCATCCCGGTGCACTGGTTCGTCGACGCCGACGGTGTCGTGCGGGAGCACGAGGTCGGCATCCTCGGCCCGCAACGGATCCGGGAATTGGTGGAGCCGCTGGCGCACTGAGCGCGGCGACTCCGGTGACCGCCTGCCTCAGCCGGCGGGCGCGGCCGCGAGCCCCACGCGCCAAGGCTCAAACGTCTCGCGCAACCAGTGCGGCAGCGCAATCGGGCCGGTGGCGGTGGTGTGCACGAGGACGGTCCGCGCGCAGGCGTGCAGGGTGCCGGTCAGTGGGTCGACGATCTCGACGGCCAGCGTGACCGAGGTCCGCCCCAGCTCCTGCACCGCCGTGCGCACCAGATAGGGCTCGCGCCGGAAGTCCAGCTCGATCGCATAGTCGACGTCCTGGCGCACGACGACCCACTGGGACGGCCGCTCCGCCTGGGCGGGCCGCTCCGCCACCAGCTGACGGATCAGGGCGACACGCGCCTCCTGCACGTAGTCGTAGTACTTCACGTTGTTCGCGTGGCGATAGGCATCAAGGTCGGACCACCGGAGCTTCAGGGCGTACTCATGCGCCGCATGATCGCCCAGGCGCACCTTGGGCAGCGGGGGCAACGGGTCGACCGGCTCGGCGTACCCAGCGAACCACGCCCGCTCCGCCTCGGTCAGCCGCCGGATCTGGTTGGTCACCAGATTGAACGGGCACAGCACCGTCCGCGCCCGGGCGACCAGGTGATCGTCGCTGATCAGGTCATAGGCGAGGGTGAACCGTGCCGCCCCGAGCTTGTCGACCACGAGCCGCACCTGCAGCGGCGCGCCATGGTCGGCGGCGCGCAGGTATTCCACCTGGTGCCCCGTCACGAGGATCGCGTGCGGATTGGGCGGCTGACCGGCGTCCTGAGGCTGGTCGCCCAGCATGTAGGCGAAATCGCCCGAATGCAGGAAGTCGACGCGGGCCTCCTGGAGGAAGTCGACATAGCTCGCGTTGTTCAGGTGCTGATATGCGTCCATGTCGCCCCAGCGGGTGGGGCAGTCGAAGGTGTACGCCACTGGGCGCTAGTCCTCCTCCTTGTCGTACATCGAGTCGAAGTGCTGCGCATAGGCATCCTCCACCTGCGACCGGCGGATCTTCAAGCTCGGCGTGACCGAACCATCGTCGACAGACAGCTCGTGGTCCAGGACCTTGAACCGCTTGACGGTCTCCCAGCGCTCAAGCCGTGCATTGGCGTCGTCGACATAGCGCTGGAGCATGGTCTCGACCTCGGGATGCTGACTGAGTTCCTCATAGTCCAGCGCCTTCAGCTTGCCGCCGTCGTGATTGTCTCCCCAGCCCTTGAGCGAGTCGGGATCGAGCACCAGCAGCGCCGAGATGTATTTGCGGTTGTCGCCGTGGACGATCACCTGGGAGACATAGGGGCAGGAGGCGACCAGCGTGCCCTCCACCTTCTGCGGGGCCACATATTTGCCGCCGGAGGTCTTGATCAGGTCCTTCTTGCGGTCGGTGATCCGCAGGGAGCCGTCGTCGTCGAGCTTGCCGACATCTCCGGTGTGCAACCAGCCGTCGACGATCGTCTCGTCGGTCAGCTCGGGCAGGTTGTGATAGCCACGCGTCACGCCGGGGCCGCGGACGAGCAGCTCGCCGTCCTCGGCGATCCTGAACTCACTGCCGGCCAACGGCGCACCGACGGTGCCCAGTTTCGGCTTCGCGGGGTCGTTGACGCAGATGACCGCGGAGGTCTCGGTCATGCCGTAGCCCTCGACGACGAGGATGCCCGCGGCATAGAACCAGTCCTGGACCTGGGAGGACAGCTTGGCCGAGCCCGAGACCATGAAGCGCAGGTTGCCCCCGAGGCGCGCCTTGAGCTTGCTGAACACCAGCTTGTCGGCGACGCGATATTGGGCGGCGAGCGCGCCGGGCATCGGGCGCCCCTCCAGCCGATAGGGAATCGAGCGCTTGCCGACACTGAACGCCCAGCGCGCGATCTTGCTCTTCAAGCCCGCCGAGTTGCCGACCATCACCCGGGCGCGGACCTTCTCGAAGATCCGCGGGGCGCCGGCCATGAACGTCGGCTTGATCGTGCCGAGGCCGTCGACGATCTTGTCGACCCGGCCGTCGACCGCGGTGGTGAACCCGATCTGCAGCTGGATCGACAGCAGGCACTTGCCGAACACGTGCGACAGCGGCAGCCAGAGATAATGCACATCGTCGGGGGTGGCGAGGTTCATCATCTGGACGGCGCGGCCCTGATAGGTCCAGGCCTCGTGGTCCAGCCGCACCCCCTTGGGCCGCCCGGTCGTCCCGGAGGTATAGATCAGCGTCGACAGCCGACCGGAATCGATATCGGCGATCACGTTGTCGACCAGATCCGGGTGCTGCTCGCGGTGGGCCTTGCCGAGCTGGCGGAAGTCGGCCCAGCTGTGCACCCGTTCCTCGGCCGAGTCGCCATCCATGAGGACGACCGCGAGCAGCGTCTCGAAGACGTCCGGGTGCTCCTGGAGCTTGGCGAGCTGTTCGGCGTCCTCGATGATCGCGATCCGCGAGCCTGAGTCCGCGAGGATGTAGTTCACGTCGTCGGACTGGGTGGTCGGATAGATCGTCGTCGTCGCCCCACCCGCACACATGATCGCGAGGTCGGCGAGGATCCACTCGATGCGGGTCGTGGCGGCGATCGCCACCCGCTCCTCGGGCTGCAGGCCGACCGACAGCATCGCCGCGGCGACGTCGAAGGCGAAATCACGCGTGGCCTGCCACGTGAGGTCCTGCCAGTCCTCATGGGCATCGGGATATCGGAAGGCGACCCGGTGCGGATCCGCTGCCGCCCGTTTGACCAGCATCTCACCGACATTGCGAGAACGCAGCGCGAGCTGCTCCTGCGTCCGGTCGTCGATCTCCCCCGCGTAATCCACCATCGTTTGCCTGCCCCCTGCTCGTGGGTCGTGCGCGGCCGCCCCGGGACCGCTGTGTCACCAGTGGACTGTGATCCTACCCACACGTTGCGAATCTGTGCCGCACCTGAGGCAAGGGTGAACAGTCGGAACGTCACAGTTGAACGATCAACCTTTGTTATGATGGGGAGATGGCGGAACGGGTTCAGGCCCGCTGGTTGGACAGCGAGCAGCAGCGGATCTGGCGCACCTATCTCCTGGGGGTCGCGCGGATCAACGAGCGACTCGATGCCGATCTGCGCCGGTTCGGGATCGACCTCGGCGAATATGAGATCCTGGTCTGCCTGGAGGAGGCCGGGGACCGGCGGCTGCGGATGTCGGACCTCGCTGAGAAGGTCCACCAGTCCCGCTCCCGGCTGACCCACACGATCGCCCGCATGGAGAAGGGCGGGCTGGTCGCGCGCGAAGCATGCCCCAATGATCGCCGCGGCGTGTGGGCGCACCTCACCGACGAGGGATTCGAGCTGCTCAAGCAGGCCGCTCCCAGCCATGTCGAGTCGGTCCGGACCGCGTTCGTCGAGGCCGTCGACGCCGACGATTTCCGGGCGCTCGGCCGGGCGTTCGAGGCGGTTCTGGCCGCCGACTGAGTGGGGCGTACGCCGGTGGCAGACTGACCCGCATGACTGCCGCGATCGACTCCTCCACCCTCACCCGGGCGCTCTATTCGACCGACGCCAGCCTC
>JAUNRO010000175.1:4334-6810 GCA_030544185.1 Propionibacteriaceae bacterium
GTCGTGCCCGAGGCGGTCACGTTCCCGGCGAGCACCGAGGAACTGGTCGCGGTGGTGACCGGGGCGTTCGAGACGGGGACGCCCGTGACAAGCCGCGGGGCCGGGACCTCGTGCGCCGGCAACGCGGTCGGTCCGGGGCTGGTCGTCGACCTGCGCCGCCACCTGCACCGGGTGCTGGAGATCGATCCCCAGGCGCGGACCGCGCGGGTCGAGCCGGGCGTGGTGCAGTCGGTGCTGCAGAGTGCTGCGCTCCCCCACGGCCTGCGCTATGGCCCGGATCCCTCGACGGCCAACCGCTGCACGATCGGCGGGATGATCGGCAACAACGCCTGCGGGCCCAGAGCCCTCGGCTATGGCCGCTCCGCGGACAACGTCGTCTCGCTGGACGTGCTGCTCGGCACCGGGGAGCGGCTGCGGGTGACCTCCGGCGCACCGGCACCCGCCTCACCCACCCTCGACGCCCTGCGGGAGCTGGTGCAGGCCAACCTCGCGTTGATCCGCACCGAGTTCGGCCGGTTCGGCCGCCAGGTGTCGGGCTATTCGCTGGAGCATCTGCTGCCGGAGAACGGGTTCGATGTCGCGAAATTTCTGGCGGGCACCGAGGGCACGCTCGCGGTGATCCTCGAGGCGACCGTGCGGCTGGTCGCCGATGCCCCATCCAAGACGATGATTGCGCTGGGCTATCCCACGATGGCCGATGCCGCCGATGACTCCCCGGCGATCCTGCGGCACACCCCGACCGCGGCCGAGGGTCTGGACAAGCGGATCGTGGACGTCGTCGCGCGCCAGCACGGGGCCGCTGCGGTGCCCCGGCTCCCCCGCGGCGAGGGCTGGGTGTTCGTCGAACTCGTCGACTATGACGAGGCCACCCTCGCCCAGCGCGCGGGCGCCCTGCTCGAGGACACCAGGCACCTGGACGGCTGGGGCGTCACCGACCCGGCGGAGGTCACGGCACTGTGGAAGATCCGCGCCGACGGCGCCGGACTCGCGGGGGTGAGCCTGGACCGGCCGGCCTATGCCGGCTGGGAGGACGCCGCGGTCCCACCGGAGAAGCTCGGCGCCTACCTGCGCGACTTCGACGCGCTGATGGCCAGGCATGGGGTCCAGGGCCTGCCCTATGGCCACTTCGGCGACGGCTGCGTGCACTGCCGGATCGACTTCCCGCTGGCCGATGCCGACGGCCCCGGCGCCTATCGGCGCTTCGTCGAGGAGGCCGCCGACCTCGTCGCCGGTTATGGCGGGTCGATGTCGGGCGAGCACGGCGACGGCCGCGCGCGCTCGGCGCTGCTCCCCCGCATGTACTCCGCCGACGCCATCGCTCTCATGGCCCAGGTCAAGGCTCTGTTCGATCCGGCCAACCACCTCAACCCGGGCGTACTCGTCGATCCGCGTCCCGTCGAGGCGGACCTGCGCGTGCCGGCGGTCCGGACCGCACCGCTGCGGCGTACTCATCCGGGATTCGTCGAGGCCGTCCACCAGTGTTCCGGGGTCGGCAAGTGCCTGGCCGATGCGGGCGGGGCGGGCCAGGTGATGTGCCCGAGCTATCGGGCGACCGGCGCGGAGAAGGACTCGACGCGCGGGCGCGCGCGGATGCTGCAGGAACTGGTCAACGGCGAGCTGATCACCGGCTGGGATTCGCCGGAGCTCGCCGAGGCGCTCGATCTGTGCCTGTCCTGCAAGGGCTGCGCGCGCGATTGTCCGACGGGGATCGATATGGCGGCTTACAAGTCGATTGCGACGCAGGAGCGGTACGCAGGGAAGCTGCGCCCCATGAACCACTATGCGCTCGGCTGGCTGCCCCGCTGGGGCCGGCTGATCTCGCGACTGCGGGTCGGTGCGCTGGTGAACGCGGTGTTCACGGTGCCGGGGCTGGGGTCGCTGCTCAAGCGCGCGGCCGGGGTGGACGTGCGGCGTGGGCTGCCGCTGTTCGCGACCGGGTCGAACAAGGCGCGGGCCGAGGTCGCGCCCGTGCCGGGCAAGCCCGTGGCGATCTGGCTGGACTCGTTCTCCGACTGCTTCGAGTTCGACGGGATCAGGCCGCTGATGGCGGTGCTGGTGGCGGCCGGTTATGCGCCGCGGTTCATCAACGAGAAGGCCTGCTGTGGGCTGACGTGGATCTCAACGGGCCAGCGCGACGGGGCGCGCCGGCAGCTGAAGGCCGCGCTGGAGGTCCTGCATCCGATCGTCGCCGCGGGAGTGCCGATCGTCGGCGTCGAGCCGTCGTGCACCGCGGTGTGGCGCAGCGATGCGTTCGAGTTGCTGCCCGATGATCCGCGCGTACGCGAGGTGGCCGCGGGGGTCCGGACCCTCGCCGAGCTGCTGTCGGCGACCCCGCAGTGGGCGGCGCCCGATCTGAGCGGGGTCACCGTCGTGGCCCAGCCGCACTGCCACCACGCCTCGGTGCTGGGCTGGCAGGCCGATGCCGCGTTGCTCAAGCGCACCGGTGCCACCGTGACCACCCTCGGCGGTTGCTGCG
>JAUNRO010000176.1 GCA_030544185.1 Propionibacteriaceae bacterium
GTGCCGCCGAACAGCGAGAGCCACCCGAAGCGGCTCCGACCGTCGACCCTGTCCCCGACCGGCGGGCCGGCGGGAAGGGCTCGGGCGAAGTCGTCCATCGGACCATTATCCGCGAGGGACAATCCGTGCTCAGCGCGCGGCCGCACCGGACGCGGTCACACCGGGACCCGGCTCCGCGGTGACCCGGAGCGCCGTGGTGCCAATGCAGAACAGGGCGAGGATCATCAGCACGACAGCGACGCCCATCACCACCGCCACCCCCCGGTCGGTGAGCCGCACGCCAACCTCCAGCGCGGGCGGTGGAACCGAACGAACCCGGGCCGCGGGCGCCGGCACCCACCGCTCGGCAACCTCGGGACCCCGCACCCCGACGGGGTGACCGGCGCGCACCGGCTGCGCCATGCGCCCCGTCGGAGCCGGACGGGGCCGACGGCGCACCGCAGCACCCTGCGGCACCTGGCGACGCCTCCCGTCCTGACGGCGGCCGTCGCCCAAGACCTGGACCGCCGCATCCAGCAGACGAACCTCAACGAGTGCGCTCATGACAGCCTCCTCCGTGATCGAACACACGTTCGATGCATCATTTCTATCCGAACTTCGATTCGAACACAACCCCCATTTCCGGGGATTGGCCCAGCCGCCTCAGCCAGACGCCCAGAAGCCCATCAGGCAGGTCCGACATTTTCGGATCCGCGACGAGCTCCGCCCTGCCGCCCGGCCGACACGCCGAAAGATTCATCGAACAAATGTTTCAATCAGCCGCCCTGACCGCGTACCCTGGGAGCCATGGCAGACAGCGAAGGCACCACCCCTCCCGCGCCGCGCCGACGGCGGGGACGTCCCAGCAAGGCCGAGGTCGAGGCTCAGATCGCCGCCGCGGGCGGCACCGTGACAGAGCTTCCCGACGGCCCCCGTGATGCCCACGGGCTCACCCCCCGGCAGCACCACATCCTGCAGGTGATCAAGGAGGCCGTGGAGGCCCGCGGCTACCCGCCGAGCATCCGGGAGATGTGCGAGCAGGTGGGGCTGGCCAGTTCCTCCTCGGTCTCCCACCAGCTCAAGGTGCTGGAGAACAAGGGGTTCCTGCGCCGCGACCCGAATCGCCCCCGTGCCCTCGAGGTGCTGCTGCCCGATACCGCTCCCATCCGAGCAGGGCGCCCCGCCATGACCGCCGATGTCACCGGGCTCGGAGACGCCTTTCCCGAGCCGGTTCAGGTGCCGGTCCTGGGTCGGATCGCCGCCGGTGGCCCGATCCTCGCGGAAGAGCGCGTGGAGGATGTCTTTCCGCTGCCGAAGCAGCTCGTGGGCGAGGGCAACCTCTTCCTGCTCGAGGTCCGCGGCGATTCGATGGTCGACGCCGCCGTCTGCGACGGTGACTGGGTGGTCATCCGTCAGCAGCCGACGGCCGACAACGGCGAGATGGTGGCAGCGCTGCTCGACAACGAGGCCACGGTCAAGACCTTCAAGAAGACAGCCGACCAGGTGTGGCTGATCCCGCACAACCCGGCCTATGAGCCGATCGACGGCAACGATGCAACGATCCTCGGCAAGGTCGTCGCGGTGCTCCGGCGGGTGTGAGGCGTCGGGTCGGCTCGGCGGGCTCAGTCCGAGCGAGTCAGCTCACCTTGAGCATCACCTTGCGGACCTCATAGCCCGCGATCAGATCCAGCCAGTCGACGACCGGCTCCGACAACAGCGTCACCTCACGGCGCAGTAGGCGCTGCAGGAGGATGTCGGTCTCGTGGATGGCGAGCGAGTTGCCCGGGCACCGGTGCGCTCCGTCGCCGAAGCTCAGCACCTCCGGACCCACGCCCTTGGGCAGGTCCCGGCCCGGGCACACCGCCAGCCCGTCCTCGCCGATGTCGGCGTTGACGGGGCGGATATAGAGATCCAGCACCGTGCCCGGCGGGATGACCAGCATCTCGCCGTCCGGGCCCGGCACCGTGATCTCAGTGACCGCGCGGCGATAGAGGTGGCCCACGACCGGCTCCAGGCGCAGGATCTCGTGGAGGATTCCCAGCCGCTGGTGCTCCTCACCGTCGAGATAGGTCTGCCTGAGCTCCGGGTTCGCCAACAGGTGCCACGTGGCCATGGAGATGAACTCACGCGTGGTGATCATCCCGGCTGCCCCGAAAGTGACCGATTCGGTCAGGATCTCGACATCCGAGTAGCCCTCCGCGATGAGGTGGGAGATCACGTCCTCCTGTGGCTCCGCCCGCCGGGCCTTGATCGCAGGGCGCACATCCAGCAGATAGAACGCCCACATCGGCACCTGGCTGCGCGCCGTCTTGAGCACCCGCACGATGGGGTTCGGCGGCGTGCGCTCCTGACCCGGCGGCTCGAAGTCCAAGACGAGCATGCGCTCCAGCCGCCGGGACATCGCTGCGCTGGGGCTGTTCGTCAGGCCGAGCACCTGGGCCGCAACCTCCACCGAGAACAGCATCGAACCCTCGGAGAGGTCCACCACCCCCTGGGACGCCATGGCATCGACCAGCTCATCGGCCTTCCGGGCAATGAACTCGCGATAGCGCGTGGTCACCGTGCGGGGCGCGAAATAGCGCGCCACCTTGGTCCGCTGGTCGCGATGGGCATCGCCGTCGGCATAGAGCATCGGCATCCGGATCGGCGAATCGTGGACCATCTCGGCGTTGAACCCGGCCTGGGTCGTCGCCCCACGCTCCCGCAGGATGGCGCGCGCGGTCGGCAGGGATCGGATGTGCCACACACCGCCACGCACCTCGACCGGTGGTGCGGCCGCCTCGCCGGGCCGGTCACTGCGACGCTGGGAATGCGGGCACACCTGAGATTTGCTCATGTAACTATTGTGCCGCGCGACCAGCACCCGGTCTGTGAGCAGCCTCACCTTATCCAGCCCTCAGGATTCAGGGCGTACGCCCGAGGCGCCCTCAGATGCCCTCTGCGCCCAGCCTGCGCAGCGCCTGCACGACGACCTCCCGGTCTGCGGTCTGCCACATCGGCGGCATCCCGGCTCGCAGGAACGAGCCATAGCGTGCGGTGCCCAGACGCGGATCGAGCACGGCCACCACGCCGCGGTCCGTGGCGCGGCGGATCAGCCGGCCTGCTCCCTGGGCCAGCAGCAGCGCGGCATGGCTCGCCGCGACCGCCATGAAGCCGTTGCCGCCGGCCTCCGCCACCGCGCGCTGGCGGGCCTGCATGAGCGGGTCGTCGGGCCGCGGGAACGGGATCTTGTCGATGATCACCAGCCGGCACGTATCTCCCGGCACGTCGATCCCCTGCCACAGCGACATCGTGCCGAACAGGCTGGTCTCCGGCTCGTCGATGAAGCGCCGGGTCAGCTCCGACAACTGGGCGTCACCCTGGCACAGGATCGTGTGGCCCTTGAGATTCTCCCGAACGTGGCGGGCCGCGAGCTCGGCGGATCGCGTCGAGGCGAACAACCCGAGCGTACGCCCGCCCGCTGCCCACACCAGCTCCGCGACCTCGGCCAGGACCTCGTCGGTGATCCCGTCGCGCCCGGGCCGCGGCAGATTCCGGGTGACATAGAGGATGCCCTGCTTCGCATAGTGAAACGGCGAACCGACGTCGATCCCCCGCCAGGTGAGCTCCTCGTCCTCCACCGGTGCCGACGGCAGCTCCCGGCGCTCGTCGCGGCGCAACCCGACCGACCCGGCAGCCTGCTCGAAGTCCCCACCGATCCGCAGCGTCGCCGACGTCAGCACGGTCGTGACCTGGCTGAGCACCTTCTCCCGCATCAACCCCGCCACGCTGAGCGGTGCCACCCGGGCCTCCCGGCCGATCCGGTCGCGCTCGGCGACATAGACGACATCGAAGTCCCCGAGCGCCGCCATCCGTTCGGCAACGTCGAAGACCTCCTTGACCGCTGCCTGCGCCTGCCGCTCCTCGTTGCCCGATTCCTTGCCGCCCAGGGCGCTGACGACCTGGCGGGTGACGTCGCGGGTCCGCTCGAACGCCCGGACGACCGGGGCATCTGGGCCGGGCACCTGTTCCAGCGGGGCGGCATCCAGGGCCTCGCGCAGGATGTCACCCACCTCGAGGAACTCCAGGCCGAGCTCGTCGGACAGCCACGGCAACGCGCGTTTGGCGATCCGCTCGACCTGCTGCGGCGACAGTTCCGCGGATGCCGCGCCCGTCACCCGGGCAACCAGTTCGTGGGCCTCGTCAATGATCACGTGATCGTGCTCGGGCAGCGCCGTCCCGCCGTGCATCGCATCGATCGCGAGCAGCGCATGGTTGGTCACCACCAGGTCCGCAGCGCGGGCGACCTCGCGGGACTTCTCCACGAAGCACTCCTCGCCATAGGGGCAGCGCTGGGCCCCGAGGCATTCCCGGACCGGGACCGATACCTGTGCCCAGGCCTTCGCGGTGTGCGTCGGGGCGTCATCGCGGTCGGCCAGCTCCCGATCGTCGGCCTGGCTCTCGGCCCAGTCGCGCAGCGCCACGACCTCGGCACCCACGACGGAGTCCGGCGACTGTGCGCTCGCGCGCAGAGCCTCGACCACCTCGGTCGAGCCCAGCAGCGTGTCCTGGTCCTCCGCGGCCTGGTCGCGCACGCGCAACAGGCACGCATAGTTCGACCGGCCCTTCAGGATCGCCGTCCGGGGGCGCCGGCCCAGCACCTGCTCGACCGCGTCCAGCGCCCGCGGGATGTCGGTCTTCGCCAGCTGGGCCTGCAGGGCGAGGGTCGCGGTCGCGACGACGACGCGCTCGGAGGCGCCGGCGGCGCGCAGCAGGGCGGGCACCAGATAGCCAAGCGATTTCCCAGTCCCGGTGCCAGCCTGGACGAGCAGATGCTGCCCCGTCGCCAAGGCCTCCGTCACCGCGTCCGCCATTGCCACCTGCCCGGGGCGTTCGGTGCCGCCGAGCTGGGCGACGGCATGGGCCAGCACCGCGCGATGGTCAGGGGTGGTCGTCACCGCCCCAACCTAGCCAACGTTTCCCGCCCACCGAACCATCGACCGCGAACCCGCCGCCGGAGGTTGGCCGGTTCCGTACGCTGGCGATATGGCCTCGTCGCTGCTCGTGCCGCCCGGAGCCCGTGACCTCACCGTGGGGGCGTTGGGCGGGCGCTGGCGCGTCCTGGCCCAGGCAGGCCTCGCACCGGCGCGGACGCCGGCGCTGCTCATCCACGGCGGCGGTTTCGACAACGCGTCCATCTCCTGGTTCCACCTGATCGAGGCGCTCGGTGCCGAGCGACCGGTGCTGGCGCCGGACCTGCCCGGTTGCGGGGGGACGCAGGGCGTGGCCTTGGCCGGCCGGGCGGATCTCGTGGCGGACCAGCTCGCGGGTCTGCTGGACGCCATGGGCATCGCGCGGGTCATCGTCTGCGGGGTGTCGATGGGCGGGGAGATCGCGCTGCAGTTCGGGTTGCGCCATCCGGAACGGACGGAGGCGGTCGTCGCGATCGCCCCCGGTGGGCTCCTCGGCCGGTTCGGTGGCCCGGTGCGCAATTTCGGGATGTGGCTGCTCACCCGACCACCAGAGCGGGGCATGGACCTCATCTCCCGCGCGAGCGCCCCCTGGATCCGCCGGAGCATCGACCGGATCGTCCGCAACCCGCTGCCGGCGCCGGTCGTCGAGGAGTTCGTGGCCGAGGCCCATCGCCCGGGGACGGGCGTGGCCTACGGGACCTACAACCGGCGCAGCTTCGGACCGTTCGCCATGACCAACAATCTGCTGCCCTACCTGTCCGGGCTGGACGCGCCGACGCTGTTCTTCCACGGCGAGGACGACCCGATGGTCTCCATCCACGGCTCCGAAGCCGCCGTCGCGCTCATGCCCGACGCGCGTCTCGTCCGCGTGCCACATTGCGGGCACTGGGCCCAGCTCGAAAAGCCCGACGAATTCCTCGCCGCGTGGCGTCGTTTCGTCGGCGAACACCACCGGCTCGGGTGACCGGCATCGCAGGGGCCAACGAAAGCGCGGCGAGACCATCACGAGAACCACCGCCGGTTTCGAGTCGAAGTGACCACCCCTATACCTCACCGAGCCGAGTAAAACCGCCCTCTCAACGGGGTCGAGGTGGGGGTACGACCCCGTTGAGAGGGCGGAATTACTCGGGGTGTCAGACTAGAACGGCAAACCAGCTCGTGTTTCACCGCCTTGCGATGGCCCCAACTCAGCCCTCGGCATACGCCGCGAACTCGGCGGCCAGGTCCGGATGCACCCGCGCGACGATCCGGGTGCCATCGGCGGTGTGCTCGCTGGTAACGAACTCGCCGCTGCGATGCACCTTGTCGATCAAGTCCCCGCGGCTGTAGGGCACCAGCGCCCGCACCTCGATCTCCGGACGCGGCAGCCGGCCGTCGAGGACGTGCTTGAGCTCATCGATCCCGGCGCCGCTGCGGGCCGAGACGACGAGCGCGTCCGGAAAGTGGGTGCGCAGCAGCTGGAGGTTCGCCTCCGGCGCGCGGTCGGCCTTGTTGATCACGAGCAGCTCAGGATTGCCGCCCGCCCCGATGTCGTTGAGGACGGTCCGCACGGCGGAGATCTGGCCGAGCGGATCGGCGTCCGCACCGTCGACGACGTGCAGCAGCAGATCGGCGTCGACCGATTCCTCCAAAGTGGAGGCGAAAGCCTCGACCAGGTCGTGCGGCAGGTGCCGGACGAACCCGACCGTGTCGGTCAGCGTGTATTCCCGGCCGTCGGCCGTCTCCGTCCGCCGCGTCGTCGGATCGAGGGTGGCGAAGAGGGCGTCCTCGACGAGCACACCCGCGCCGGTCAGCCGGTTGAGCAGGGACGACTTCCCCGCGTTCGTCTAGCCCACGAGCGCGACCGACGGCACGCG
>JAUNRO010000177.1 GCA_030544185.1 Propionibacteriaceae bacterium
CAGCGGTTGATCAGCACGACGCGGGAATCCGAGATGACGGCACAGAGATAGAGGCTGTTCTCATAGTGCACGACACGGTCGTCGCGGCCGTGGATCAGCAGGGTCGGACAGGTGATCTGGCGCAGCTCGTCGTCGGTCGCCATGCCCTTGCGCGGCTTGCCCAGGCCCTCCTTGAAGTTGTCGAGGTGGGTCTGGTTGGCCTTGGCGTTGTCGGACCGCTGCTTGGCCAGCGCATCCGTCGCGTTGCCCGAGTCGAACGTCATGATCTCGGTGAGCTTCTTCATCTGCTCCACGCTGGGATTCCGATAGCCCTCCTGCAGGACCTTGAGGCCCTCGGTCGGGCCATCACCGGGGCCGAACAGCTTCACGGCCGGCGACCCGGCGCCCATCGTGATCAGGTGGGTGATCCGGTCGGGGAACGTCGCTGCGAACTTGATCGCGACCGCGCCGCCCATTGAGTTGCCGACGACCGCGGCCTTGTCGATGCCCAGGGCATCCAGCACATCGCGAACAGCGATGTGGTGGTCGCGCTGATCCCAGGTGACCGGGAACGACTTGCCCCAGCCGGGCAGGTCGATGGCGATGCAGCGGAACTTTTCGCCGAGCTCAGCCATGTTGCTCGCGAAGTTGCTCCAGCCGGTCGCACCCGGGCCCGAACCGTGCAGGAAGACGACGGGCTGGCCCTCGCCAACCTCCTGGTAGTAGACGTCTCCGCGGGGGATCGTGACCTTCTTTTCGGTGCCTTCTTGGGTGATGTCGAGCATGAACGCCGTCCTTTTGAGTTCCTATGGCCAGGTGGCTAACGGGGACAGACAACCGAAATCCCGCTGCCGGAGTTGCGTCAATTCCGTTGGGTGATGCTGAACGCGGCGCACGATGCACATCGTGGGATGTTGGCTGGGAGTTCTTTGCGGCGCAGCCCGTGCGCAAGGCGTCGCTCGCCAGGACCGGGCGAGGATGCGAAGGCTTGATCCCACCGGTGACCCCCTCGTCGCTGGAACCCCGTGCACCCCACCAAGGACTGCCGAATGACACCGCCCGAGCGACCACGTCTCATCAGCGAGTCCGTGCGCGCTTTTCGCAGTCGGCAATATCTGCTGTTCTGGTCCGCCGCGCTCGTCTCCAACGTCGGGATCTGGCTGTCGGCCCTGACCGTGCCCTATGTGCTGTTCCAACTCACCGGATCGGCGCTGTGGACGTCCTTCACGACCGTCGCGGCCTTCCTGCCGTCGTTCTTCCTCGGCCCGACCGCGGGCTGGCTGGCCGACCGGTTCGACCGGCGCAAGGTGCTGATCGGGACACAGTCGGGCATGGCCTTTGGCGCGGTCGGCCTGTGGGCGGTCTGGATGCTCGACCTGCACGAGGTGGGGCCGTTGCTGTTCTTCGTGCTCGTCCAGGGCATCTTCCAGGGCCTCAACATGCCCGCGTGGCAGTCCTTCGTGCACGACCTGGTGCCGCGGGAGGACCTGCAGTCGGCGGTGACCCTCAACTCCATGCAGTTCAACGCCGCGCGGTCGATCGGCCCGGCGATCGCGGGTGCGGTGATCACCCTGCTGGGCCCGGGCGGATCATTCGGGCTCAACGCGCTGTCCTTCGTCGCCGTGCTCACCGCCCTGCTCGTGATCCGCAGCGCCCGCCCGTCGGTTCACGGGCGGCCCAAACTCTCCTTCGCCGGTGCCCTGCGCTATCTCCCCACTCAGCCGGGCATCGTCGTGGCCGTCATCGTCGCGGTCCTGGTGAGCGCGCTCGTGAACCCCTTGATGCAGTTCACCGTCGTCTTCGCCGCGTCCATCTTCAACGTGGGCCCCTGGCCGCTCGGGCTCATGAACGCGGCCCTCGGGCTCGGCTCGATTCTCGTGGTGCCGCTGGCGGCCGGCTCGGCCGTGCTCTCGCGGGCCGCCACCGTTCGGCTCGGCCTGGTCCTGCTGGCGATCGGGCTCGTGGGCTTCGGCCTGGCGCCGAACTGGCCCGTATCGGCGATCGCGCTCATCGTCGTCGGCGCGGGCTTCCTGGCGGCGATCTCCGCGACCAACACGGCCCTGCAGCTCATCGTCGCCGAGCCCTATCGGGGCCGGGTCATGGCGATCCGGATCATGGCCTACACGCTGGCCTATCCGGTTGGCGCCCTGGTCTCCGGAGCGCTGTCGGACGCGTTCGGGCCGCGGCCGATCGTGATCGGTGCCGGAGTGATCATGCTGATCGCCTGGGCCCTCGTCGCATTCAACCGGGGCCGCTTCTCGCTGGGCCGGTTGGATGATCCCTATGACGACTCGCTGGACGGCACCACATCTGCTCCCTAGGGAACGGGCCCGCTGCAGCGACTGACCATTGATCAGGATGGGGCGCGCGGTTGGCTGCCGGGACGGTGGCCGGCGCCTCGCGGACGGGTACGCTGGGCCGGTGCGCTGCTGGGACTGGTTCGGCGACCGCTCGTTGGTCGTCATCGACATCGCCTTGGCCTGCTGTGCTCTGGAGGTGGAGGCGGCCCGGGGTGAGCTCGTGCCGGGGGCCCCAGGGGCCGGGGAGATCCAGCTGACCGACCTGCGCGCCGGCGACCCCGTCGCCGTCGTCGTGTCCGGCACCGTCACCGACACCGTGCTCCCGATCGTGGCCAACATCCTCGGCCAGGCCCCGGGGGCCAAGGTCGTTGCGTTCGGCGCGTGCGCGACGGCGGGCGGGCCCTACTGGGATTCCTACGCCGTGACCAAGGGCATCGGCCAGATCATCGACGTGGACCTCTTCGTGCCCGGCTGCCCGCCGACGCCGGTCGCGTTGCGCGAGGCCCTCGCCTCACTCCGGAACCCCGTCGCGGCCGCCGGTGCGGGGGCGAGCGCGTGAACCGGGCCGTCCCCGCCACCGAGTGGGTCGGGACCGTTGCCGCGGAGCGCGACGCCGGCTTCCGCTATTTCGACTGGCTCGACTGCGTCGACGAGATCGGACGCAGCAACGAGTTCCGGCTCGTCCTCCAGCTCCTCGACCGCTCCAGCGGCCAGACCAAGCGCCTGGAAACCCGCACCGACCGCGACGATCCGCAAGTGCCGACCCTGTCCGAGCTCTTTGCGGGCGCCGCGTGGGCCGAACGCGAGATCCACGACCTGTTCGGTGTGACCTTCCTGGGCGGGGACGGCACGCCGCTGCTGCTACCCAGCCGCTACGCCGGCCACCCGCTGCGCAAGGACGAGATCCTCGGCGCCCGCGCCGCCGTGCCCTGGCCCGGCGCCAAGGACCCCGGCGAGGCCGATGCCGCCGCGGGACGGCGCCGGATGGTCCCCCCGGGCGTACCCGATCCCGAAATCTGGGGCGACCGCGATCCCGCGGCCGGACCCGCCGACCCGGACGAGGTCGTGCAGAGCGCGCAGGGCGGGCGCGTGCGGAGGCGGCGATGAGCGGCGCCGCGCCCCACGCACGCATCCGGCTCATCGAGAGCGCGTGCACGTCCTGCATGATCTGCGCGCGGGAGTGCCCCGTGTGGTGCATCCACATCGACTCCCACACCGAGGTCGATCCCGACGCGCCCGCACAGCTGACCGGGCGCGGCCTGCGCAACCGCACCATCAACGTCCTCGACCGGTTCGCGATCGACTGGTCGGTCTGCATGTACTGCGGGATCTGCGTCGAGGAGTGTCCCTTCGACGCCCTGGAGTGGCGCCCCGACGCGATGCCCGCCGCCGGCTCGCTGACCCGGCTCACCCATGAGA
This sequence comes from Propionibacteriaceae bacterium, assembly GCA_030544185.1. The sequence goes on from JAUNRO010000177.1 coordinate 3,699, forward strand.
TCCAGGACCTCGCGTGAGCCGGTTCACCTTCTTCTGGCGCCGGGTCGCTGTGACCGCCGACGACCTGCAGTCGCGGGCGACGGCGGCGCTGTTCGAGGCCTACCGGGTGCGATGGGTACGCCGCGGGATGCTCGGCTGCCTGCTCATCGCGATCGGCGGGCTCTCCCCGGCGTTCCTCCCGGCCAACAGCCCGTGGTGGCAGGTGCTCGGCGCCTTCCGCGACTATTCCTGGCTCGGACCCACGCTCGGCACTCTCGCCGCGCTCGCCGGCGTGCTCATCGTGATGGACTGCTGGTTCCATCTGCGGCCGCGCGAGGGGGCGCCGGTGGTGGACTTCCGCGCGGTGCTCGCGCTGTGGTCGCTTCCCATGCTGCTCGCACCACCGATCTTCAGCCATGACGCCTATGCGTACGCCGCGGAGGGGTACATGGTCCACGAGGGCCTCAACCCCTATGAGATGGGTGCCGGCATGCTCCAGAACCGCTGGGGCGAACAGGTCGTCGAGACGTGGCGCTTCACCCGCGCCCCCTATGGCCCGCTGAGCCTGCAGCTGTCGCACCTGGTCGTCGACCTGTTCGGCCACTCGCCGTATTGGTCGTCCGCCGTCGGCATGCGGATGCTTGCGATCGCGGGCATCGTCGCGGCCGCCTATGCCGTGCCCCGGCTCGCGGGCCGGCTCAACATCGACCCCCGCCGGGCCATGTGGTTCGGCCTGGTGAACCCGCTCGCGATCGCGCACCTGGTCGGCGGCGCGCACAACGACGCGGTGATGATCGGGTTCATCGCCCTCGCGCTGCTCGCGGCCACCCGGCGCCGGTTCCTCCTGGGCTGCGTGCTGGTCGCGGCCGCTGCTGCGGTCAAGATTCCGGCGATCCTCGCGATCGTGCCGGTGGCGCTGTTGGGCTGGGGCGTACGCCGGCCGCGTGCCACGCCGTTCGGGCGGCTGTGGCAGGCCGGGTGGCGGGTGTTCCTCGCGACCCTGGTGATGGCGGCCGCGTTCACGTTCATCACGGTGGCGTGCCTGCCCGAGGGGCAGGGCTGGGGCTGGATCCAGGCGATCAACGTGCCCGGGATGGTGTCGACGATCTCCCCGCCGACCCTGCTCGGTGACCTCGCCCGGATCATCCTCAACTCGCTCGGCTATCACCGCGAGGCGCTCGGCATGGTCCGGCTCAGCCGCCAGATCGCGATGGTGATCATGGTCGTGCTGATCCTGGTGATGCTGGTGCGGATGGCGCCCACCCGGCCCATGCGCTTCCTGGTCTATGCGTGGATGGCACTGATCCTCGGCAGCCCGGCGCTCCATCCCTGGTATCTCACCTGGCCCGCCGTCTTCTTCGCCTTTTCCCGCCCGTCGCCGCTCATCGTGCGGATCTCCTGCTGGGCCTCGATCGGGCTGCTCACCTATTCCTCGGTGAGCTTCTCCTGGCGCAACGACCTCACCGCGGTCGGCGTCGCCGCCGTTGCCGTCGTGCTGTGGATGATCCTCTCCCACGACCGGCGGCACTTCCGCCACTATCCACAAGTGCGCGGGGACCGGCCCGAGGCCGCCGACCAGGACCCGGAGACGGTCGATGCTCGGTGAGAGCATCGCCGCACCCGGCGCCGATGCTGCGCTGAACAGGTCAGCCGGCGTCGACGTCGACGTAGTGCTCGACCACCGGCGGCTCGGCGAAGTGCGGGCCGATGAGCCCGCGCCACTCGGCGTACCGCGCCTCGTCGTTGCGGAACTTCTCGATGTGCGCCTCGACGCTGTCCCACACCACCAGCAGGCGGAACGTGTCCGGGGACTCGACCCCGCGGGTCATCGTCACGCTCTGGCACTCCGCGAGGTCGGTGAGCAGGTGGCGACCCTGCCGATAAGCCGCCACGAAGGCATCCCCGCTGCCGGGGGTGGTCGTGATGTGGGCGATCTCCAGAACCGTCATGTGGCGATCGTAGTGGCCAGATTCGCCGGCAGTCCAGGGCCGGCGCGCTGATGCGCATCGCCACCTTCAACGTCAACGGAATCCGGGCCGCACACCGCCGCGGCTTCCGGGACTGGCTGGACCGTCGTGATCTCGACATCGTGGCGCTGCAGGAGATGCGCTGCCCCGTCGCGGAGGTCCCCGCGGCGGCGGTCGAGGGCTACCACCTTGCCTACGATCCCGGGACCATTGCCGGGCGCAACGGCGTCGCGCTGCTCACCCGCACCGAACCGCTCGCGGTGCGGCCGGGCTTCGGCAACCGTGAATTCGACGGTGAGGGCCGCTATCTCGAGGTCGACCTGCCGGGGCTGACCGTGGCATCGCTCTATCTGCCCAAGGGCGGGACCCTGTTCTCCGACGCGAAGTCGGCGGCGCGCTATCGCCGCAAGCTCCGCTTTCTCGCCTCCTTCCAGCACCAGCTGACCCGCTCCCGGCGTGCGGCCCGCGCGGCCGGCCGCGAGTTCTTGGTCATGGGCGATTTCAACATCGCCCACACCGAGCTTGACCTCAAGAACTGGAAGACCAACCGCCGCTCCGAGGGGTTCCTGCCCGAGGAGCGCGAGTGGTTCACGCGCATCCTGGGTCAGCGTCGCCTGGTGGATGTGGTGCGGCGGCTGCATCCAGAGGGCCCCGGCCCCTATTCGTGGTGGTCGTGGCGTGGGCGCTCCTGGGACACCGATGCCGGCTGGCGGATCGACTATCACCTCGCGTCCCCCGGACTGGCGACCCGGGCGGTCGCCGGTGGCACGGATCGCGACGAGTCCTATGCGGCGCGGATGAGCGATCACGCGCCGGTGGTGGTGGAGTACGCGGGGTAGCCGGTCGCGAACGGCCCACGTCGTCGAACCCGGCACGAGATGGCAGGCGGGAGGCGGCTTTCGCAACAGGGCTTCTGGCCGCCCTGCGCTCACAAGCGAGCGTGGATGGGGCTGAGCCGCCGGCGTCTCGCAATTTCGTGCATCAGCCGGGGTGCAGGTGGATAGTGCAGATGCACCCCGGCGTGAGGCCCGCAATTTCGCGCACGAGGTGGTGGTGGAGGTGGATAGTGCAGATGCACCCCGGCGTGAGGCCCGCAATTT
>JAUNRO010000178.1 GCA_030544185.1 Propionibacteriaceae bacterium
GGCGATGGGCCTGGCAGCCTCCATGGGACAGTTCCTGCTGTCCGCCGGCGCCAAGGGCAAGCGATATGCCCTGCCGCACAGCCGGATCATGATGCACCAGCCGTCCGGTGGCCTGGGGGGCACGGCTTCTGATATCCGGATCCAGGCCGAGCAGTCGCTGCACATCAAGCGGGTCATGGCCGAGCTGATCGCTCAGCACACCGGCCAGACCGTCGAGCAGATCAATGCCGATTCCGACCGCGACCGCTGGTTCACCGCGGCCCAGGCGCTCGAATATGGATTCATCGACCACGTCTATGAGAAGGCGTCGCAGATCCGCGACGACGCCCCGAACCAGTGAGAGGAGCAGACATGAACCTGAACAACCTCGCTCGGTTCAACATGGAGCAGCGGGAACAGACGCTCGCTCCCGGCGGCCTGGCCCCACAGGGGCCGATGGACAATTACTTCATCCCGCAGTGGGAGGAACGCACGTCTTATGGTGTACGCCGGGTCGATCCCTATACCAAGTTGTTCGAGGAGCGCGTGATCTTCCTCGGCACCCCGGTGAACGACGAGATCGCCAACGCCGTGATGGCGCAGCTGCTCGTCCTGCAGTCGATGGACGCTGATCGGAAGATCAGCATCTATATCAACTCTCCCGGCGGCTCGTTCTCGGCGATGACCGCGATCTATGACACGATGCGCTACATCAAGCCGGATATCGAGACGATCTGTCTCGGCATGGCCGCCTCCGCGGCCGCCGTGCTGCTCGCGGCCGGGACCAAGGGCCGCCGGCTCGCGCTGCCGAATTCGACGATCCTCATCCACCAGCCCGCGATGGGACAGTCCTCCTATGGGCAGTCCTCGGACCTGGAGATCCAGGCCAACGAGATCCTGCGCATCCGATCGCTGAGGGAGAAGATGATCGCCGATGCGACCGGCCAAGACATCGACGCCATCAGCAAGGACGTCGAGCGGGACAAATACCTCACCGCCGAGCAGGCCAAGGACTACGGCATCATCGACGACATCCTCATGTCGTTGAAGAATGCCAATTGAGCTGACAACTGAACAACACCCTGCCCGCCGACGGAATCGATTCACCTGTCGGCCCGCGGCGGGCTAGGGTGTGGTCCGCGTGGTCGTGATGCCACGGGGGCAGGCTCGAACCAGCTGGGACGGGCCGCAACCTTGAGATTCGGGAGGCAGGGCAATGGCGCGCATCGGTGAGAGCGGAGACCTGCTCAAGTGCAATTTCTGCGGCAAGAGCCAGAAACAGGTCAAGAAGCTCATCGCTGGCCCCGGGGTCTACATCTGCGATGAGTGCATCGATCTGTGCAACGAGATCATCGAGGAGGAGTTCTCGGAGAGCTCGGATGTGGGCCTGCTCGACGAACTGCCCAAACCCCGCCAGATCCGGGAATTCCTCGATGCCTATGTGATCGGCCAGAGCAGCGCCAAGAAGGCGCTCGCGGTCGCGGTCTACAACCATTACAAGCGAGTCCAGGCCCAGGCCGCCGCTGCGCCACGGCGGGCTGCCGAGGACGACGCCGTCGAGCTCGGGAAATCCAACATCCTGCTGATCGGTCCCACCGGTTGCGGAAAGACCTATCTCGCCCAGACGCTCGCCAAGATGCTGAACGTGCCGTTTGCCATGGCTGATGCCACTGCCCTCACCGAGGCGGGTTATGTGGGTGAGGATGTCGAGAACATCTTGCTCAAGCTCATCCAGGCCGCCGACTTCGATGTGAAGAAGGCCGAGACCGGGATCATCTACATCGACGAGATCGACAAGGTCGCCCGCAAGTCGGAGAACCCGTCGATCACCCGGGATGTGTCCGGAGAGGGCGTGCAGCAGGCCCTGCTCAAGATCCTGGAGGGCACGACCGCGTCGGTGCCGCCCCAGGGTGGGCGCAAGCACCCGCACCAGGACTTCATCCAGATCGACACCACCAACGTGCTGTTCATCGTCGGCGGTGCGTTCGCCGGCCTGGAGCACATCATCGACAATCGCATCGGCAAGCGGCCGATCGGCTTCAACAACGAAGTCGAGGCACGTCTGCCGGAGGCGAACGATCCGTTCGCCGACGTGCGCCCCGAGGACCTGGTGAAGTTCGGCCTGATCCCCGAGTTCATCGGCCGCCTGCCGATGATCACCTCGGTGGCTCCGCTGGACCGCGATGCACTCATCCGGATCCTCGTCGAGCCGCGCAACGCACTCATCAAGCAGTTCCGCAAGCTGTTCGAGCTGGACGGTGTGGACCTGGAGTTCACCGATGATGCCATTGAGGCCGTGGCCGACCTCGCGCTGGCGCGGGGCACCGGTGCCCGCGGTCTGCGGGCGATCCTCGAAGAGGTCCTGCTCAATGTGATGTATGACGTGCCCAGTCAGGAGGACGTCGCCCGCGTCGTCATCAGCGGCGAGGTCGTCAACGACTCCGCGCTGCCGACGCTCGTCCCGCGGTCCCAGCTGCCCAAGCGGGAGCGGCGCGAGAAGAGCGCCTGAGCCTCAGCGGCCCAATTGACCGGCGAGCGTGGTGAGCAGCCGGCGCAGGTGCGGGCCGTCGACGGGCCCGAGCGAGGCGACCCAGTCGGCCTCGATCTCGGCGAAGATGCGCTCCACGAACACCTGGGCGCGCTCGCCCTTGTCGGTGACCTGCAGCACGCGAGCACGATGGTCGGTCGGGTGCGGGCGGACCGTCAGATATCCGTTGCGCTCCAGCTGAGTGATCTGCTGGCTCACCGCCTGCTTGCTCACCCCGCACACCCCCACGATGCGCGAGGCCTGTTGGGGCTCCCCATTGAGATGGCGCAGCACGTTCGCAGCGTGGGCCAGGGAAAGGGTGTCGAACTCCGACTCCTTGAGCCGCCGGGCGAAGGTCGCCTCGAACTCGTCTTTGACACAGCCGAGCAGGCTCACGAGAGGACGCGTCGTCGATTCCACGACGTCAGGCTAGCCCACTGTTCCGCATAGTAGTCAACTGCTTGACCTGATTCGGCTGGGCTGGCAGTATCTGGTCAACACCTTGACTAACTGACGGGGTGCCGCCGACCGACACAGAGGAACCCATGAACGCCCTGATTCTCCTTGGCAGCCTTCGGGCCGACTCCTTCAACGCGCTGCTGGCTCGTGAGCTCGTCGAGATGATGCCCCACGGCATCACCGCCACCATCTATGACGGCCTGGCCGAGCTCCCGCACTATAACGAGGAGCTCGACGGCAACACCGTGCCTGCCCCTGTCGCCGCCTTCCGGGGCGCCCTCGGCCGGGCCGATGCGGTCATCGTCGTCACCCCCGAATACAACGGTGCCGTCAGCTCCGCGATCAAGAACGCCGTCGATTGGGGCTCGCGCCCCTATGGTCAGGGCGCGCTCCAGGGCAAGCCCGCCGTCGTGTTCTCCGCGACCGGTTCCCCGCGTGGCGGCCAGTGGGCACGCGAGAATGCGGTGCGGATGCTCACGGTGGCCGGGGCCGATGTCCTGCCGCAGACCGTGGGCGTGCCGAGCGCCTATGAGGTCTTCACCGACGGCAAGCTCACCGACGCCCAGCTGCGGCGTCGCGTCGAGGACGGTCTCGCCCAGCTCCACGCGGTCGTGAACGCCTGATCAGTGCTCGCCGGCCCGCGAATCGTATGAATACACAAACGTATTGAATACACATATGTATCCTTAAGGTATGGATACGCAATGGTTCGTTACGGGCGCGGACGGTTTCCTCGGCAGCACGATCGTGCGGGCGCTGGCCGCCCGGGGCGACCTCGTGTGGGCCGGTGTCTTCGGGCATCGCGCACCCTTTGCCCTGGCGGGAGTCGCCTGCGAACGGCTCCGCATCGACGTGACCGATCCGGACAGCCTCCACCGGGCCCTGGCGGAGGTGACGGGTGCGCCCAAGGCGCCTGCGCGGACGGTCGTCATCCATGCCGCGGGCCTTGTCTCCATCGCCGACAATCCGAGTGCGAGGCTGCGGGCGATCAACGTCGACGGCACCCAGCACGTGATCGATGCCTGTCGTCAGGCGGGCATCGCCCGGCTCGTCTATGTGGGCAGCATGCATGCCTTCCCCGAGCCTCCGCTCGGCCCCATGGTCGAGACCGACCGCTTCGATCCGCACCTCGTCGTCGGCGGCTATGCCAAGACCAAGGCCGAGGCCAGCCGCCGCGTGCTCGCGGCGACCGACCTGGATCGGGTCCTCGTCCACCCCACCGGTTTCCTCGGCCCGGGGGATCCTGGTGATGCGCCGGTGACCCGGCTGATCCGGGACCTGGCCGAGAACCGGATGCCGGCGTTGATCCCCGGCGGCTCGGACTTCGTTGACGTGCGCGACGTGGCCAAGGGGACCATCGCGGCCGCCGAACGCGGCCGGACGGGAGAGAGCTATCTGCTCGGCGCCGCCCGGCTGTCGCTGCGCGACATCGCCGTGTTGGTGGCCGAGGAGACGGGCAGCCGAGTGCCGGGGATCCTGCCGGTCTGGATGGCCTGGCTGGCCGCGCCCTGGGTGGCCCGGCGCAACCGGGATGAGGATTCGCGGCCGCTGTTCACCCGCTATTCGCTGGCCGTGGCCCGCCGCAACATCGCGGTCTCCCACGAGAAGGCGGCCGCCGAGCTGGGGTTTGCGCCCCGTCCGTTGGCCGACACCATCCGCGACACGATCGACTGGGTGCACACCCACCGCGCCGGGGTGGCGCTGGATCAGACCCTGGACGAGTGCGCTTAGGTGCCGGCCGGCGCGACCAGCTCCACCTCCACCGACAACGGCCCCTCGCCCTCGGACCACTCGACGTCGCCGACGAGGCGGCCCACCGCGCGCAGGTCAGACTCGATGGCCTGCAGGCGCTTCAAGGAGATGGCGTCACCGCGGAACACGGCCCGGCTCGCCTCGGTCTTCATCGAGACCTTGGCCGTGGACTTGGCGCCCCGGATGGCGATCAGCGCGTCGGCCAGGTCGCTCAGCAGCGCGACCTCGCCGGCGTCGGTGATCTCGTCGACGGTCGGCCACGCCTGCTGGTGCACCGAGCCCTCGCGCCACCACGACCAGACCTCCTCGGTCACGAACGGCAGGAACGGCGCGAACAGCCGGAGCTGGATCTCCAGCGCCCCAGCCAGCGCGGCCCGGGCGGAGGCGGCCGCGTCCTCCCCGGCGGCGCCATAGGCGCGCTCCTTCACCAGCTCCAGATAGTCGTCACAGAACGACCAGAAGAACGTCTCGGTCGCCTCGAGCGCCGCCGAATAGTCGAACGACTCGAACGCCCGGGTCGCCGCGACGACGACGTTGCGCAGCCCAGCCAGCAGGGCCCGGTCGGCGGGATCGGTGACGGCACCGCCGAGCGCATCGCCCGACATCCCCAGCACGAACTTCGACGCATTCAGGATCTTGGTCGCCAGGCGGCGGCCGACCTTCATCTGGGTCTCGTCGAACGGCGAGTCAGTGCCCGGACGCGCCATCGCCGCGCGCCAGCGCACCGCGTCAGCGCCGAACTTCTCCAGGATCTCGGTCGGCACGACCACGTTGCCCTTGGACTTCGACATCTTCTTTCGGTCCGGATCGACCACGAAGCCCGAGATCGTCGCCCGCTTCCACGGGACGCTGTCGAACTCGAAGTGGGAGCGCACGACGCGCGAGAACAACCAGGTCCGGATGATGTCGTGCGCCTGCGGCGCCAGGTCCATCGGGAAGGTCGCGGCGAACAGCTCCGGATCACGCTCCCAGCCACAGGCGATCTGGGGGGTCAACGACGAGGTCGCCCAGGTGTCCATGACATCGGGATCGCCGGTGAAACCGCCCGGCTGGTCGCGCTGCGACTCCGCGTACCCCTGGGGAACATCGGTCGACGGATCGACCGGCAGGGCCTCCTCGCCCGGCACGATCGGGGAGTCGTAGTCGGGCTCGCCGTCCGCGGACACTGCGTACCACACCGGGAAGGGCACCCCGAAGAACCGCTGCCGCGAGATCAGCCAGTCGCCGTTGAGCCCGGAGACCCAGTTCTCATAGCGGTGGCGCATGTGCTCCGGCACCCACTCGATCTCCCCGCCACGCTTGAGCAGATCCTCCTTGAGGGCCTCGTCGCGCCCGCCATTGCGGATATACCACTGCCGGGTCGACACGATCTCCAGCGGCTTGTCGCCCTTCTCGAAGAAGTTCGCCTTGCGCTGGGTGGCCGTCGGTTCCCCGGCCAGATCGCGGAGAACGTCGTCTTGCCCGCCAACTCCGCGTACGCCGCCGAATCCGCCAACCACTCCGGAGTCTCGCGGTGCAGGCGGCCGTCGCGGCCGACCACGGTCCGGGTCGGCAGCTGCAGCTCGCGCCACCACTGGATATCGGTCTGATCGCCGAACGTGCAGCACATCGCGATGCCCGCACCCTTGTCCATCTCGGCGGCCGGGTGCGCCAGGACGGGCAGCTCGACGCCGAACACCGGCGAGGTCACCGTCCGCCCGAACAGCGGCTGATAGCGCTCGTCGTCGGGATGCGCGATCAGCGCACAGCAGGCCGCGAGCAGCTCGGGCCGGGTCGTCTCGATGAACACCTTGCGGCCCTCGACCGGGGAGCCGGCAGGCAGTGCGAGGTCCTCGGTGAGGTGAAAGCTCACCCGGTGATAGGCGCCGGGATAGTCCCGCGCCTCCAGCTCGGCCTGGGCGACCGCGGTCTGGAACGTCACGTCCCACATGGTCGGGGCCTCCGACAGGTAGGCCT
>JAUNRO010000179.1 GCA_030544185.1 Propionibacteriaceae bacterium
GGCGGAGGACGTCGAACCCCCACCTCTGCCCGCAATTTCGTGCACCAGACGGGGGCCCATCTGGATAATCCACCTGCACCCCCACCTCATGCACGAAATTGCGTGAACAGGCGGAGCCGAGAAGACCATGCACATTCCTCGGCGGACTTGACCCGGACTTGACCCGCGTGACATCACCCAACCCCGACCCCCGACCCCCGGCCCCGAGGACAACCAGCGCGACAAGCACAAGCGGCCCCGGCCCTCAGGACAAGTAGGCGAGTACGCACACAAGACCCCCCGCCCCCGGACAACCAGCCCGAGAAACACAGAACGCCCAAGCCCCAGGACAAGGGGCCCAAAGGTCAGATCGACGGCTGGCGGCCGGGGGGCTGGGTGGGGGGATTGAGGAGTGGCTGTGGCCGATACAGCGGGACTTCAATCCCCTCTCTCGTCACCACGATCTTCTGCCCGTCGACAACGACCTCAACACCCCCAACGCTTTCCCCACCAACGACCCTCAACCGCGTGGCCTCGCGACCGATGTCCACAACCACGAGGCTCCCGCGCCAGCACACGCGGAAGGCCACCCGGCTGAGCCGCTCGGGCAGTCGCGGGGCGAGGGTGAGCACATCGGCTCCCTCGCGCATCCCGCCGAGCCCCGCGACGAGGGCGTGCCAGGCGCCGGCGAGGGAGGCCAGGTGGAGCCCTTCGACGGTGTCGCCCTGGATATCGCGGAGGTCGACGAGGGCGGCGGTGCGCAGATAGGCGTACGCCAGGTCGAGGTGCCCGGTCCGGGCGGCGATGACGCCCTGGACACCGGCGGAGAGGGAGGAGTCGCGCACCGTCCGGCGCTCGTAATATTCGAAGTCCCGCGCCACTTCCTCGTCGGTGAAATAGTCCTCGCACCACCACAGCGCCTGGACGAGGTCGGCTTGCTTGACGACTTGGCGGCGATAGATCTTGGCATAGTGCGCCCGGCTCTGGACGTCGACCTGGGGCCCGTCCTCGAAGTCCCATTCGCCATAGGTGGTGAAGTTGTCGCAGGCGGGGTGGACCTGCCGGACCTCGTCCCAGGGCACGAACACCGATTCCGCGGCGTGGGCCCACCCCGCGACCTCGTCCTCGCTCACCCCGAGCCGCTCAGCCAGTCCAGGCGCCCCGCCCGATGCCTCGACGGCCCAGCGCAGATGCAGCGCGGCCATCAAATTCGTGAACGCGTTGTCGTCCACCACCCCCGTATATTCGTCCGGCCCCGTCATCCCGAACAGGTGCCAGCGGCCTTCGTGGTCATAGTGGCCGATGGTGGCCCACACCCGGGCGGTCTCGAAGAGCACCTCCAGCCCGGGCCCGCGCAGGTCCCGGCCGGTGATGTGGGCGTGCAGGACGAAGGCGCGGGCGATCGCGGCGTTCAAGTGCTGGGCGGCGGAGCTCGCGGGCCAATAGCCGGAGGCCTCGTGGCCGTTGATCGTGCGCCAGGCGAAGGCGGCACCGCGCAGCCCGAGGATCTCGGCGCGCTCCCGGGCCTGCGGCAGCGTGCTCGCCCGCCACCTCAGCAGCCGCTCCGCCGCATCGGGCCGCAGGCAGCTCAACGCCGGCAGCACGAAGCCTTCGATGTCCCAGAAGGTATGCCCGGAATAACCGGAGCCGGTCAATCCCTTCGCCCCCAGCGGCGCGTCGTCGATGGTCGCCGAGGCCTGCAGGAGCTGGAACAGGTCGAAACGCAGTGCCTGTTCGAGCTCGGGGTCGCCCTCGATCTCGACGAGCGCGTGCTCCCAGAACTCATCGAGTGCGGCCCGCTGGTCGGCCACCAACCCGTCCCAGCCGCGCTCGCGGGCGTCGGCGAGGACGGCGGAGGAGACCGCAGCCATCTGCTCACCGGGCGCGCCGCTCAGCCAGGCGTACGCCAGAAATTTCGTCACCTCCACCGACTCGCCGGCCGCCAGGTCGGCGACGATGTCGACGGCCACGAGATCGGCACTGTGCTCGACCGTGCACGCGGCGTTGGCGCTGACCTCGTGGTGGACGGAGGCGGCGACGGTGAGGCCGGAGTTGTGGGTGCGGTGGACGAGGAGGCCGCCGCACTCGGTGGCGCGGTCGATGTGGGCGGCGAACGGCTTGCCGAGATAGGCGCTCACGCGCGGGTCGTCGTTGTCGACCTGGGACTCGGTGGCGTTGACGACGAGCTCGGAGCGCACGACGACGCGGGTGGGCTGGTCGACCGCCTCCAGGCAATAGCGGATCGCCGCGACTCCCGGCCGGTCGAGTGCGACGAGGCGGGTGCTGTTGAGGCGGACGGTGGCTCCGGATCGGGTACGCCAGGTGGCCTGCCTGGTCAGGGTCCCGGCGCGGAGGTCGAGTTCGCGCTGCTGGCCGGCGCAGTTGTGGTCGGCGCGCAGTGGGGAACCGTCGACGAGGGCCCGGATGAGGGTGCCGTCGGCGACGGGGATGATCGCCTGGCCGACCTCGGGGTTGCCATAGCCGTCCTCGGGATAGGACAGCGGGTGTTCCTCGTGGACGCCGGCAAGGAAGGTGCCGCGCGAATAGCCGGGGCAGCCCTCGTCGAGGGTGCCGCGGATGCCGAGCGAGCCGTTGCCCAGGGCGAGCAGCGACTCGAGAGTGCCGACCTCCTCTTCGCCGGGCGGACCGGTGTGCCGGAGCACCCAGGGGTCGAGGTCAAACAACCGATCGAGCATGGGTGCCATCTTGTCAGCCGCGCCCAAGCGCCGGCCTCAGGCCGGTTTGCGCTCCAGAGCGGCCGGCACTCCTCTCCCGGGCGGCAGCAGGACGGTGGACAGGAAGTCGCCGGCGCCCATGGGCTGGCCGACCCCGAACCCCTGGGCGAAGTCGACGCCGAGGCGGCGGGCCGCGGACAGCGCCCGGTCGTCGCCGACATGGTCGGCGACGGTGCGTTTGCCGAGGTCGTGGGCGATTCCGACGAGGGAGCGGACGATGCTCTGGTCGGCGTGGGAGTCGTGGAGGTTGGCGACGAAGTGCCCGGCGATCTTGAGGAAGTCGAAGTCCAGGTGCTTCAGATAATAGGACCCGAACCCTGCGCCGGAGTCGTGCAGCGCGAGGCGAGCATCGTGTTCGGCGAGGCGCTGCCCGAAATTTCGCGCAGCGCGCAGATCCGCCACCGCAGCCCGCTCCGGCAGCTCGAGGACGAAGGTCCCCGGCATCACGGGACTGGCGTCGAGGGCCGCGACCAGGTCGTCGACATAGCCGCTGCTGCCCAGATCCGGGCCGACCAGGGCGGCGGTGAGGGTGAAACCAGGATCGATGGCCTGCATTTGACGGAGGAGGCGGACGGCCTCGCGCACGACCCACAGGTCGATCCGGCCGAGCAGCCCGGCCTGTTTGGCCTCGGGCAGGAATCGCCCGGGCGTGACGAGCTCGTCGCCGTCACGCAGGCGGAGCACGACGTGGGCGCCGACGATGCGGCACGAGCGCAGCTCGCGCACCGGCTCCAGGTGCAGCTCGAATCCCCGATCGCCCAAGGCCTGTTCGATGCGGGCGCGGATGGCCTGCCGGGTCCCCATGCGCGGCGGGTCGGCCGGGTCGATCACCACCCGGGCATCACGGCCCCGGTCCTTCGCGTCGCGCATCAGCCGGTCGGCCAGGACGAGCGGGTCGCCGGCGGCGGCGCGGGCGTCGGCAAGGGTGAGGACGCCGATGCTGGCGGTCACTCCCGCCTGCACCCCGGGCGCGGGGGTGGGAGCCGGGAGCGAGCGGACCCGTTCGACCACGAAGTCGGCGATTCGGGTCGCGGAGTCCCGGTCGGTGGCGGGGAGCAGGATCGCGAACTCGTCGCCGCCCAGCCGGGCGACGATGTCGGTCCGCCGCAGCGCGCGGCGAAGCATCGCCGCGACCGAGCGGAGCAGGTCATCGCCGACGGCGTGCGCGACGCCGTTGACGTGGTGGAAGCCGTCGAGCCCGACGAGCAGCAGGGCGCTGTCCACGCCGTCGCGGGTGAGGGTGGCCTCGCGGTGCTGGAGCGCGGTCTCGAAGGCGCGCCGATTGGTCAGGCCGGTGAGCGGGTCGTGGTCCGCGAGATAGGCCAGGCGCTCCACCTGGCCCTGGGGGACGGAGACGTCCTCGGCGTGGACGAGCAGCTCGGGGTCGCCGTCGTTGGTGCGCACCCGAGTGGCGGTGAGAGCCAGGTCGATGACCTCCCCGGTCGCGGCGGTGACGGTCACATCCGCTGCCGCGTGATCGGTGGCGACGACGGCATCGGCCAAGAGGATGCGCAGCGAGCGGCCGCCGTCGACGGCGTACGCCCCCAGATCGTCACCGACCAGCGACGCTCCGGGTTTCAGCAGCCGGGCCAGGGTCGGGTTGGCTGCGCGGATCTGGCCGGCCGGGTCGATCACGGCGGCACCGTGGGGGGCGCCCTGCAGCAATTGCGTGAGGTCGGCGCGTCGCCGGCGCCGACGGCTGTTGCGGGTGGCGAACCAGCGCAGTGCCAGCCGCGGGGTGAACGTGATGACCTCGTGGGCGGCGACCAGCGCCAGGGTCGCCGCCAGGCCGACCCCGTCGAGCAACAAATAGCATCCGATAACTAATGCAACCAGTGCGCCGACGAGCGTGAGTTCCCGCGGATTGCGGGCCGGCAGCGCGCAGGCGATCCCGATTCCGGTGACGAACCAGAGCAGGGCCGGTCCCGGTCCGGGCGGCACGAGCACTGAAGCACCCACCACGGCCCCGACCAGGGCGACAGCATAGGCGGCCGTGATGCGCGTCATGCACCAACCTCTTCGAACCAACGACAACACCCCCCGCGACCAGCCTGTCATTGCATTCGCAACTTCTCTTCCCCCAAGTTTTCACGGCATGTGGAAACTTCGCAATGGTCACTGACAAGGGATTATGCCAACCGGTGGTCACTTTTCTGGCCACCTTATCGGCACACTTAGACTCGCTCCGTGTCTGACACGGCGACGACCCGCACGAGATCGCGGGCCCTGAAGACGGCGGCGACCGTGAGCCTCGCAGCGCTGACCGTGTGGGGCGTCGCCGCTGTCTGGGCGTTCCGCTTCCCGCGGACCGATCCACTCGGGGACACCGACGCCTATTATGTGCTCGCGTCCTCCGGCGGGATCTCCGCGCTGCGCTCGGTCTATCGCTGGCTGCCGGAGGGCAAGCCGCTGCTGGTCTCGGTCGCGGAGAAGGACAAGGACTTCCCGCTCTATCGCTATGCCTGCGCCGAGCCCGGGCTCGATATCACCTGTGTGCATCCCGATCCGGTTTCCACACAAGGGGAAGCGCACAATCTGGCCCGGGTCGCCCGCGAGCGCGGCTGGCGGTCGGTCACCGTGATCTCCCAGCGCTCGCACATGACTCGCGCCCGGGTGCTGATGAAGCGGTGCTGGGACGGGGAGGTGCGCATGGTGGCGCGCGACGTCCAGGTCGGCCCCCGCGTCTGGCTCCGCGCGCTGGTCTATGAGTCCGGCGCCATGGTCAAGACGTGGCTGACCCCGGGCTGTTGAGGGCCCGGGGTCGTGTACGCCGGCTCAGCGCGCGGAGTTCACCGCGCCCGGGTGCGGCAGGATGACCTCGGCGACGACGGGCAGGTGGTCGGAGGCGATGGTGTCGATGACCTCGGCGGAGACCGGGGTGACTGCGTCGGAGGCCAGGATGTAGTCGATCCGGCGGTCGGGATTCACCGGATCGATCGTATAGCCCGGGCCCTCGCCCACAGCGGTCCACACGTCGCCCAGCCGCTCGGTGAAAAGCGCGTACTCCGGGGTTGTCGGCACCGCGTTCAGGTCCCCCACGAGGACGACCTCGCGCCGGGGATTGTCGGCCTCGCCGGCAGCGATGATGTCGTTCACCACCCGCGCCTGCGCGGCGCGGCCGGGGGCCGAGTTGTGGGTGAGGTGGGTGTTATAGAACCGGAGGTCCACCCCGCGCACCTTCACATCGGCCTGCGCGAGGCCGCGCTGCTCGCCACCGGGGTGGTTGGGAAGCGGGGTATTGATGCAGTTGCGGAGCCGGTGGCCGGAGAGGATCGCCGTGCCATATTGCCGGCGCTCGGTCCGATCGGCCGCCGGATCCAGGTCGAGGTTGGCGGAATAGCACGCGTGCATGCCGAGGCGTTCGGCCAGCCAGGCGGCCTGGTCCTCGAAATCGGAGCGCGCGCCCCAATGGTTGTCGACTTCTTGCAGGCCGATGATGTCGGCGTCGGTGTCTTCGAGTACGCCGGCGATGCGCTCCAGGTCGAGGATGCCGTCGACGCCGGCGCCGTGGTGGATGTTGTAGGTGGCCACGGTGATCGTGCGCTCGGCCGCCGGGGGCAGGTTGCCGGGGGCGGCCGCCGCGGCGGTGGCGAACGAGCTGGCGCTCAGGGCGGCGATGGCCAGGGATGCGGCGGCGAGGCGGGCGTTCATGGCGGTCCTCCTGGGATGGGGCGGGTGACGCCTCCACCCGACCGCACGACAGTGAACTCTGCCGGGCCCAGAAGGTGAACGATTGTCGACTTCTGCTGGGCTCGGTCAGAAGCGCGGGCGCCCGAGGGTCAGCAGCAGGTCCTCGTGCAGTTGGAACCACACGGTGTGGAACGAATCGGGATGCTCCGCCACATAGTCCGACTGCCCCGCCAGCGCCCGGTCCATCGCCTCCGACAACCGGGGCCCATAATCGCCGAAGCGATCCAGCACGGCTTCGAGGTCGTT
>JAUNRO010000180.1 GCA_030544185.1 Propionibacteriaceae bacterium
ACCCGAGCGGGTTGGTGCCGTACTGCAGCATCGGCTCCAGGATTGCCTGACCGTCGGGGTGGACCTGTTCGGCCTCGCCGAGGAGGCTGGAGAAGTTCATCCCGTACTTCGCCAGGACCCAGATGGTCATGATGCCCGCACCGAGCATGAGCAGCACGGCCTTGATCATCTGCACCCAGGTGGTGCCCTTCATGCCGCCGATGAGCACATAGACCATCATCAGGATGCCGACGATGGCGATGATGCCGATCTGGATGCCGGTGCCCGAGACGTTCAGGAGCACGGCCACCAGGCTGCCGGCACCCACCATCTGGGCCAGCAGATAGAAGAAGCTGATGACCAGGGTTGAGATGGCGGCCGCCATCCGGACGGGGGCCTGCTTCATGCGGAAGGACAGCACATCGGCCATCGTGTATTTGCCGGTGTTTCGCATGGGCTCGGCGACCAACAGCAGTGCGACGAGCCACGCGACGAGATAGCCGATCGAGAAGAGGAGTCCGTCGTAGCCATAGAGGGCCACGGCGCCCGCGATGCCGAGGAACGAGGCCGCGGAAAGGTAATCGCCCGCAATCGCGAAACCGTTCTGCGTGCCGCTGAACTCAGCGCCACCGGTGTAGTAGGCCTTGCCCTTCTTGGCACGCCCACCGCTGGAGACATAGATCACGATGCCCAGTGTCAGGACGACGAAGGCAGCGAAGATCGAGATGTTGAGGATCGGATTGGCTTGGTTGTCCATCAGTTCTCACCCTCCAGTCGCACCCGGAGCTCGCCAGCGAGCGGGTCCAGGTTCTTGTTGGCATGGCGGATGTACATCGCCGTGAGCAGGAAGGTGGTCACGAACTGCAGGAGTCCGAGGAAGATGCCGACGTTCACGTTGCCGATGAACGGGGTGGACATGAAGTCCGTGGCAAATGTGGACAGCAGCACGAACGCGAAATACCAGACCAGGAACGCCACGGTCAGGGGGAACGCGAAGTTGCGGAAGTTCTTCCGCAGCTGCTGAAACTCTGGGGTCTTGCTGGCCTCCACGAATTCGTCGCGGGTAGGTTCTCGCTTGGCCGGAGGGCTCTCTCCGGGCCGTTCGGCACTGGATGCCATCGGCCTCTCCTTTAGGTGTCGCCGTTGAAACCAGGGGATGCCGCAAACATCGCACACCAACCCGCCTCAGGGGAGGATTTGGCAACAATCGCAGCCAGGCCGTTACGCAATGCCTATAGGAATTCCCTATGACCAGAAAACGGTAACCTAAATGGGTGCGCATCGCTCTCGCTCATCCTGACCAGTATGCAGAGATCGGCGCCTGCACAGTCTCTGCGTACGCACATTTCCACGCCTCGACTCCCGCCTATCGCACCAGATTGGCCGACGCCGCCGCGCGCGCGGCGCAGGCCGAACTCTGGGTCGCCACCGATGCCGATGGCGGCGTACTCGGCTCGGTCACCCGATGCCCACCCGGATCGCCCTGGCGGGAGATCGCGCGGGAGGGGGAGGGGGAGTTCCGGATGCTCGCGGTCGCGCCGGCCGCCCAGGGGTGCGGGGTGGGTGCCGCGCTCGTCCGGCATGTCGTCGACCTCTGCCGCGCCGACGGAGACCATGCGATCGTGCTCTCCACATCGGGTCAGATGACGATCGCGCAGGGTCTCTATCGCCGGCTCGGGTTCGCCCGGTTGCCGGAGCGGGACTGGAGCCCGGAGCCGGAGGTCGACCTGATGGCGTTCGCGCTGCCGCTCCACCCCGAGCCGGCCGGTTTCAACTAGGGTGTGGGCCGTGAACGAACCGAAAGTCAATCTGCTTGCCAGCCACGGCACGACCCCGGCGACCGAGCTGCCGGACGACCCGGCCGCGGCCGAGATCCTGGAGCACGGCAAGGAACGGTTCGTCGAGATCGTCCGCAAGCACCCCGAATCCAGCCTCTGCTGGGCGATGCTGGCCGAGGGGGCGCTGACGCTCGGCACTGCGGACGGTGACGTGACCGCTTATGCGTACGCCCGGACGGGCTATCACCGCGGCCTGGACGCGCTGCGCCGGGCTGGCTGGAAGGGCCAGGGCCCGGTTCCCTGGGAGCATCAGCCGAACCGCGGCTTCCTGCGCGCCCTCTGGGCGCTGGCGGTGGCGGCGCACCGGATCGGTGAGGAGCCGGAATCCGAGCGGTGCGCCCAGTTCCTCAAGGATTCCTCCGCAACCGGCTATGCCGAGCTGGCCGAGGCCAGACCGCTCGACCGGGTCGCGGACTCATCGGGTGCGGCTGAGTGATCTCGTTATCCTGAGCTGTCAGCAGGGGTCCGGTGCGCGCTCGTTCCCGGGCCCCAGTTCTGCGAGAAAGGCAGTGCGTCATGCCCGGCATCATTGTGGTGGGGTCCCAATGGGGGGACGAAGGCAAGGGCAAAGCGACCGACCAGCTGGGTGACCGCGTCGACTTCTGCGTGCGCTATTCGGGCGGCAACAACGCGGGCCACACGCTGGTCGTGGACGGCGAGAAATATGCGATGCACCTCCTGCCGTCGGGCATCCTGAGCCCCACCGCCACCCCGGTCATCGGCAACGGTGTCGTCATCGACCTTGAGGTGCTCTTCCATGAGATCGATGTGCTCACCTCGCGCGGGGTCGACTGCACGAAGCTCAAGGTGTCGTCTGACGCCCACATCATCACCTCCTATCACCGGACGATGGACAAGGTGACCGAGCGCTTCGCGGGCAAGCGCAAGATCGGCACCACCGGCCGCGGCATCGGGCCGACCTATTCGGACAAGATCAACCGCATCGGCATCCGGGTGCAGGACCTGTTCGACGCCGAGATCCTGCGGCACAAGGTCGAGGCCGCGCTGGACCAGAAGAACCAGATCCTGGTGAAGATCTACAACCGCCGGGGACTGGAGGCAGACGAGATCGTCGAGGAACTGCTGGCCTATGGCGACCGGCTGCGCCCGATGGTCACCGACACGGTCCGGCTCCTCAACGACGGGCTCAATGAGCACAAGATCGTGCTGTTCGAGGGGGCCCAGGCCCACCACCTCGATGTCGACCACGGCACCTATCCCTATGTGACGTCCTCCAACCCGACCGCGGGCGGCGCCTGCACCGGCACCGGGGTCGGGCCGACGCGGATCGACCGGGTGATCGGCATTGCGAAGGCATACACCACCCGCGTCGGCGAGGGCCCTTTCCCGACCGAGCTGAACGACGCGGCCGGCGAGAAATTGCGCACCGACGGCGGCGAGTTCGGCGTGACGACCGGCCGTCCGCGGCGCTGCGGCTGGTTCGATGCGCTGGTCGTCGAGGACGCGGTCACCGCCAACGCGTTCACCGATGTCTTCCTCACCAAACTTGACATCCTGTCGGGCTGGGACAAGATCCCGGTCTGTGTCGCCTATGACGTCAACGGCGTCCGGCACGACCACCTGCCGATGACCCAGCAGGAATTCACCGAGGCCACCCCGATCTATGAAGAGCTAGACGGCTGGCACGAGGACATCTCCGGCTGCCGCGAGTTCGCCGACCTGCCCGTCAAGGCGCAGGACTACGTGAAGCGGCTCGAGGAACTGATCGGCACCCGCATCTCCGGCATCGGCGTCGGGCCGAGCCGCGAACAGACCGTCATGGTCCACGACCTCATCGACTGATCACCGCAACCCCACGCGACATCAAGGAGCGACATGAAAGTACTCGTCCTCGGCAGCGGCGCCCGCGAGCACGCCCTCGCGGCAGCGATTGAGCGTGACCCGATCGTCACGAAGGTTTATGCGGCGCCCGGCTCCGCGATGATGGCGCAGGTCGCCGAGCTGGTCCAGGTGGACCTCCTCTATCCCGCCGAGGTCGCGGCGCTTGCCCAGGAACTCGAGATCGGGCTCGTGGTGGTCGGCCCCGAGGCTCCGCTCGTCGCCGGTGTCGCCGACGCGGTTCGCGATGCGGGCATCCCCTGCTTCGGCCCGTCGGCGGGCGCCGCCCAGATCGAGGGCTCGAAGGCGTACGCCAAGGAGATCATGGCCGCGGCCGGCGTGCCGACCGCACAATCGCGGATCTGCGCCGACCTGGCCGAGGTGGAGGCCGCGCTCGATGAGTTCGGCGCGCCCTATGTCGTCAAGGAGGACGGCCTCGCCTCCGGCAAGGGCGTCATCGTGACCGACGACCGCGAGGCCGCGATCGCCCATGCCAAGAAGTGCGACCGGGTGCTCGTGGAGGAGTTCATGAGCGGCCCCGAGGTGTCGCTCTTCGCGATCTGCGACGGCAAGACCGCCCTGCCGATGCAGGCCGCCCAGGACTTCAAGCGCGCGCTGGATGGGGACAAGGGCCCGAACACCGGGGGCATGGGGGCGTACACCCCGCTCGCCTGGGCGCCGGCGAATCTCGAGGCCGAGGCGACCGAGAAGATCATTCAGCCGGTGCTCGACGAGATGGCGAAGCGTGGCACGCCGTTCATCGGCCTGCTGTACGCGGGGCTGATGCTCACCCCCAAGGGGGTCAAGGTCGTCGAGTTCAACGCGCGCTTCGGTGATCCGGAGACGCAGCCGCTGCTGCTGCAGCTGGAGTCCCCCCTGGCCCAGGTGCTGCTGGCCGCCGCGAACGGTGAGCTGGAGACGGTTGGTTCGTTGCGGTTCACCCCGGGCTTCGCGGTCGGTGTCGTGATCGCCGCCGACGGCTATCCGGATGCTCCCGAACTCGGCACCCGCGTGTTCGAAGGCCAGTTCCGCTCAGGCAACATCAAGCTCTATCACGGCGGCACGGGCCGCGATGAGCTCGGCAACCTGGTCGTCACCGGTGGCCGGATCTTCACCGTCTGCGGCCGCGGCCATACGCTCGGCTTCGCGCGGAAGATGGTGTATGCCGCGATCCAGGCCTTCAATCTGCCCAAGACCTTCCACCGCGACGACATCGCGGCCAAGGCGGCCAAGGGCGAGATCAGCTATCAGGTGCCCGAGGGGGGCCTCTTCCAGTGACGGTTGAGCCGGGTGCCTCGGCGAGCATCCCCAACGTCCTGGCCACCCGCTATGCCTCGCCGGCGATGCGGGCGATCTGGTCGCCCGAGGAGAAGATCCGTGCTGAGCGCCGGCTGTGGCTAGCGGTGCTGGCGGCCCAGCGCGATCTCGGGGTCGACTTCGGCGGCGATGACCCGGACGCGGTGATCGCTGGCTATGCAGCGGTGCTCGACCAGGTCGATCTCGCCTCGATCGCCGATCGCGAGCGGGTGACCAAGCACGACGTGAAGGCCCGGATCGAGGAGTTCAACGCCCTCGCCGGTCATGAGCACGTGCACAAGGGCATGACCAGCCGGGATCTCACCGAGAACATCGAGCAGTTCCAGGTGCTGGCCTCGCTGCGGCTCGTGCGCGATCGGATCGTCGCGACGCTCGTGGCGCTGTCGGGTCTGGCCGCGCGCTATGCCGAGCTGGCCATGGCTGGACGGTCCCACAACGTTGCGGCCCAGATCACCACGCTCGGGAAACGGTTCGCGACGGCGACCGATGAGCTGCTGGTCGCCTATGAGCGGGTCAGTGAGCTCATCGACCGCTATCCGCTGCGCGGGGTCAAGGGCCCGGTGGGGACCAGCCAGGACATGCTCGATCTGCTCGAGGGGGATGCGGGGAAGCTCGCTGAGCTGGAAGGCCGGGTGGCTGCGCAGTTGGGCTTCGCGCGGGTGCTGACCTCGACCGGCCAGGTCTATCCGCGGTCGTTGGACTGGGATGTGTTGAGCGCCCTGGCCCAGGTCGCGGCGGCGCCGAGCAATGTGGCGACGTCAATCCGGCTGATGGCGGGCCACGAGCTCGTGACCGAGGGCTTCAAGCCGGGACAGGTCGGCTCGTCCGCGATGCCGCACAAGATGAACACCCGATCGTGTGAGCGGGTGAACGGGTTTGCCGTGATCCTGCGCGGCTATGTGTCGATGGCGGGTGAGCTCGCCGGTGACCAGTGGAACGAGGGGGATGTTTCCTGTTCGGTGGTACGCCGGGTTGCGCTGCCCGACGCCTGCTATGCGCTCGACGGGTTGTTCGAGACCTTCTTGACCGTCCTGGGCGACTTCGGTGCGTTCGAGGCCGTGGTGGATGCCGAGCTGCGCCGCTATCTGCCGTTCCTCACCACCACCAAGGTCCTGATGGCCGCCGTCCGCAAGGGCATCGGCCGCGAGGCGGCCCACGAGGCGATCAAGGAGCACGCCGTCGCGGTGGCGCTCGAGATGCGCGAATCTGGCCGCGCCGACAACGATCTGATGGATCGGCTCGCCGGGGACACGCGGCTGGGGTTGTCCCGGGACGAGCTGGGGGAGCTGTTGACCGAACCGCTGGCGCTCGCTGGTTCCGCCACGGCCCAGGTGCAGCGTCTGGTCGATCGCGTCGCCGAGATCGCCGCGGCCCATCCCGAAGCCGCGGCGTATCAGCCCGGATCGGTGCTCTGAGTCGAGCGGTGAGGGCGCGAGGCGCCCTGTGACCGCAATTTCGTGCATCGGAGGGGTGTCGGCGGCCCCAGGTGCGCAATTTCGTGCATGGTTTGGGGGTGCATCTGGAGTATCCACTTGCACCCCCCTCGGATTCACGAAATTTCGCGCAGCCGGCGCCCCCCGCG
>JAUNRO010000181.1 GCA_030544185.1 Propionibacteriaceae bacterium
CGGCGTGATCGACGCACTCGGCGTGGCCGACGGAGTGACGCTCGGCGTGACCGACGCAGTCGGGCTCGCGGTGGCGCGCTTGTCGTACTGATAGAGGTTGTAATCATCCATCAGCTTCACCACCATCGCCGTATAGGCCGGGTCGGTCGCATAGCCCGCCTTGTGCACCTCAGCGATGAACTGCTTCGGGTCGTCGGTGTAGTTGAACGCAGCCCGGTAACGGCTGTTGATGTTGAGGAAGCGGCCGTGGTCCATGAAGGAGTCCGTGGCGCTGGCATAGGTCCGGAAACCGTCGATGATGTAGGTCGGGGTGCCGTTGAACACCTCGCGCGTCCGCATGTCGATGCAGCCCGTCACGAAGGGGCTCCGGGCGGTCGTGCACTTGATCCCGAAGTATGCATTGCCCTGCTGGGTGAGACGGGAGGTGCCCCAGCCGCTCTCGAGGATGGACTGGGCGATCGCCACGGAGGCCGGCACGTTGTAGTTCCGTTGCCCATCCTGGGCGAGCGGAGCAATGGAACGGATGAACGCCGACCTGCTGGAGGTGTCGATCGTCACGGCCCTTGCGGGCCCGGAGAGCACCGCACCCGCGAGGGCGGCGGTTGAGCCGAGCACCGCGGCGGACGCCAGGATCGCCGCTCCCTTGCTCAATCCGGAGAAGAACGTCATCTCAAGTCTCTTTCGCACCACGGTTGTCCGAACAGCGACGCCATCCGGGTATCGGTCAGTTGTGACGTTAGAACCAGAGCGCGGTCGAACACCTAATGGCGGTTAACGCCTTGCGGTTCGCGAATGACACGAGTTACACGGGTGTGATACCAGTGCTGGCGCGGGTTAGAGACCCGTATCGCGGTCAGAACTATTTGCAAAAACAAACCTGAAGCTCAACCATAACTTGAGCCTCTGCAGACCCACTCGTCTCGTGAGTCACAGAGGTTTCAACGATGCTCGCCGAGCGGCTCACTCATCGGACTCGTCGAGGATCACCAGGGCCTTGGACGGACACAGGACGACGGCCTGGAACGCAGCGTCCTCGCGATCCGCCGGGACATCGATCACGGCGTCGAGCACGAAGCCGTCCTCGTCGAGCTCGAAGAGGTCGTCGGCGACCGCCAGGCAGCGTCCCGCGGCGATGCACAGTCTCTCGATGGCCTGGACCCTCATCCGCGCGTCACGCCCCAACCGAGCGCGAGCGCGAGCCCGAGGGCACTCCCCGGCGCGTACGGTCCTCGCCACAGCCCGCCGTGCACCGCCTTCGCGGCCTCCTCGCGCCAGGGCTCCGACACCGCGACCCCGCCGGCGACGAGATCGTGGACCAGCAGCCCGGCCATCAACACGTTGCTGGTCGAGGGATTGAAGACGTCCACCCCGAAGTGGTGCGCTCCGGAGTACGCCGCCGCGAGTGCCCGGTTCTTCATCACCGACCGGGTGCGGGTGGGCGGCGCCACGAGCAGGGACACACGTTTCCCGGCGCGGCGCGCCACGGTCGCCCGCCAGCGGTGCACGCGCTTGGCCAGCAAATAGTTCGGCCCCTGCTGCGAGATCACGGAATCGGCCACACCGGGTTCGGGCCCCGGCCGGTAATTGCGTTGCAGCAGCCGGCCCAGGCTGATGCCCCGGAGCAGCGACCGCAGCCCCTTGAGGCGAGCGCGCTCGTAGGCCGCCGCGGAGAACTCGATGACCTCGGCAGGGACGCCGAACACATCGGTCGGCGTCGCCAGATAGGCCAGCGACACATCGTCGCGCCGGCCCAGCAGCTCCACCGCGAGGGCGTCGGTGGCCATCGACAGGCGCAGGTTCTCAGCGCCATCGGCGTACGCATAATTGCCCAGCACCAGCGGTCCCTCGAAGGTGGCGAGCCACTGCGCCACCGCGGGCAGATCATTGACGAGATCCGCGCCCGGCTGGCCGTCGGCGCCCTGCGGCAGGTGCAGCTTGCCGGCGCTCGCGCGGGCCACCTTTTCGATGCGCCGCCACAGGTCCGCGCGGGGCAGGTCGACCGCGATCACCTCGGCGCCCCAGGACAGCAACGCCTGCAGCGGGCCCATCTCGGCCCCGGCACCCAGCACGACGACCCGGGTGCCCTGCAGAGGCAGCCAGTCCGGATGCAGCGCTAGCTCGCGGATCGCCTCCGCCGCCGACGGCTCGAGCGCCCCACGCTGGTCCCACAGATCGAGCTGGAACAGCAGGGTCTCGTCCTCGAGCCGGCGGCCACCGACCGGCAGCGTGAAGGTGTCCAGCGAGGTGATCCCGGTGACCGTGCGGGTCACCAGGGGCCGCTGCACAGGCTGCGTGAACACCTCGGCCAGCGGAGCCTCGGTGCCCGTGGCGGTGATCACGCGCATGCGCTCGTGCAATGCCGCGAGCCCGGCCTCGGCGATGGTCACCGCCGCGGACTCGCTCGTCAGCCCGGCCTCGACGAGGCGCCGCAGGTGGGGCGGATAGCCGCCGCGCCAGTTGCTCTCCCGCAGCACGGCGTCGGCGCCGACCGGGTCCACCTCGCGCAGCGCAGCGGACACCACCGCCCGGCCGAGGGCGGTGCTGCTGCGCACCCCCTTGCCGTCGGCGGGCAGGACGACGCCGGTGGATTCCATGGCTGACAACCTACTCATCGCCCCAGAACAAGCGCTCGACGACTTTCCGGGCGCGGCGGGCCACGCGCTGCCAGTCGGCGACCAGGTGCGACGCCTCCCCCGCTCCATAGCCCATCAGAACCGCGACCGCCGCCAGCTCCCGCACGTCGTGGGGCAGGGAGTCGGAGCCCTTCGCGCGGACGAGGGTGATCCGGTTGCGCAGGCGAGAGGCCATGATCCACGCCTCCCGCAGCGCCTCGGCGTCGTCGTCGGTGACGAAGCCGAGCCGCTCGGCCTCCGCCAGGGCGGGCAGCGTGCGCGTCGTGCGCAGCTCAGGGTGGGCGTACGCCTTGTCCATCTGCAGGATCTGGATGGTCCACTCGACATCGGACAGCCCGCCCGGGCCGAGCTTGAGGTGCCGCTTCGGGTCCGCCCCGCGGGGCAGCCGTTCGCTCTCCATCCGGGCCTTCAACCGGCGGATCTCCCTCAGCTGGTTCGTGCTCAGCCCGCCCTCGGGCCAGCGCCGGGCATCCATCATCTCCAGCAGTTGGCTCGTCAGCTCCTCGCTGCCCGCACCGTGACCGGACCGCACCAATGCCTGCGCCTCCCACGTCGCCGACCAGCGCTCGTAGTAACCCGCATAGGACCCCAGCGATCGCACGATCGGCCCGCCCTTGCCCTCCGGGCGCAGGTCGGCATCGATCTCCAGCTTCGGCTCGGGCCCCGGGCGCGCCAGCAGCGACCGGGTTTCCTTGATCAGCGCCGTGGCCGCGTCGAGCGTCTCGCGCGCATCGTCGCCCACGACGAACTGCGCGTCGGCGTCGGAGGAATAGTTGAGCTCCTCCCCACCCCAGCGGCCCATCGCGACGATGCCGAGCTGGACCGGTGGCGTACGCCGGCCGGCAATCAGCAGAGCCGCGTCGATCGTGACGGAGGCGAGGTCGCTGAGCCCCTGCCCCACCTGATCGATGTCGAGCACCCCGAGCACATCGCCCACGCCGATCCGGAACAACTCCTTGCGACGGACGGCCCGGACGGCATCGATGGACTCGATCGGATTGTCGAGCCGCTCGGCCACCAACGTCATCTCCCGCGCCAGCGCGACCTTGGGACGCGGGCACAGATGTTGGCGGTTGGACAGCATCTGCAGGATCTCGGGCGAGCGCGTGAGCAGGTCGGTGAGATAGCGGCTGGACGACAGGATGCGGGCCAGCCGCTCCGCCATGGCGCCCTCGTCGCGGAGCGCCCGGAGATACCACGGGGTGTTGCCGAGCGCCTCGGATACCTGTCGGAACGACAGCAGCCCGGCATCGGGATTGGGACCCTCGGCGAACCAGCCGAGCATCGCCGGCAACAGCTGCCGCTGAATCTCGGCCTGCCGGGTCATGCCCTGGCTCAGCGCCTCGATGTGACGCAGCGCCGACTTGGGATCGAGGAAACCCAGCGCCTGCAAGCGGGTCCTGGCCGCCTCGGTGGTCAGGCGTACCTCCCCCGAAGGAATGCTCGCCACGGCCTCCAGCAACGGCGAATAGAACAGCCGGCGGTGCAGCGTGAGCACCCGGCGCGAGCGGCGCCGCCAGCCCTCGGTCACCTGGGTGGCGGACAGACCGATGCTCCGCCCGATCCGGCGCAGATCGGCCTCGGCGGTGGGCAACAGATGGGTCCGGCGCAACCGGAAGAGCTGGGTCCGGTGCTCCAGCACTCGGATGTAGCGGTAGGCGTCGCCCATCTCCCGGCCGTCGGTGCGACCGACATAACCGGCGCTGACCAGCGCCGTGAGCCCCTTCAGTGTCGAGCTCGTGCGCAGCCGCTCATCCGCGCGACCGTGGACGAGCTGCAGGAGCTGGACCGAGAACTCCACGTCCCGCAGGCCGCCCTCACCGAGCTTGAGTTCGCGGCCCTGCTCCTTGGCGGGGATGTGGTCGATGACCCGGCGGCGCATGGCCTGGCAGTCGTTGACGAAATTGTCCTGTTCTGCGACGCGCCACACCTTCGGCATGACCATGTCGACGAACTCCTGGCCGAGGGCGAGGTCGCCTGCCATCGGGCGGGCCTTGAGCATGGCCTGGAACTCCCAGCCCTTCGCCCATTTCTTGTAGTAGGCCTCGTGGCTCGCCAGTGTCCGCACCAGCGGACCGGCCTTGCCCTCGGGCCGAAGCGCGGCATCGATCTGCCAGATCGTGCCCGCCGCGGTGTGGGCCGAACAGATCCGGGTGAGGCTCGACGCCAGCCGCGTGGCGATCTGGATCGCCTGATCGGAGCTGACCAGCGGTTCACCGTCGTCGCCGACCACGGGTTCGGCGAGATAGAGCACATCGACATCGGAGACGTAGTTCAGCTCCCGCGCCCCGCACTTGCCCAGCGCGATGATGCCCAGCCGGGCCTTCACCGCCTGGTCCGGCCCGACCTCCTGACGGGCCAGTGCGAGCGCCGCCTCGACCGTGGCATCCGCGAGATCCGCGAGTTCCTCAGCGATGTCGTCCATCACCTCCAACGGCTCGGGGCTGCCCAGGTCGCGGGCGGCTATGCGGACGACCTCCGCCCGGTAGGCCAGGCGCAGGTCATCGCTTCGATGCGCCTCGCCCACGGGGTGCTCCGCCGCCGGATCGGCACCGACCGCAGCGAGCAGCCGGTCCCGCAGCTCCGCCGCCGACCGGCGGACGGCACGCTCCTGGAGCACCTCGAGCTGTTCCGGGTGCGCGGCCAGGTGCAGTTGCAGCGTGGCGCTCGCCGCCAACACGGAGAGCACCTGGTCGGCCCACAGCCGATCCTGGGCGAGCCGGGCGAGGATCGTGTCGTCATCACGGGCAAGCCGGTCGAGGCCCTCGAACGCCAGATCCGGATCGCACGACGCCGCCGCCAGGTCGACCAGCACACTGCTCCGGTCCGGCGGGAGGTTCCAGGACTCCAGGCGGGCGGCCGAGGCCTTCGCCGCATGGAAGCCCCGACGCGCCAACGCACCTGTCACGGACTCCGATCTCGCCACCCCCCGAGCGTACTAGGGCGCTGTTGTGCCCCCGCCGACCGCGTGGAAGATAACCGGCGTTCAGCGCGATGCAACATGGGTGAAATGCTGCGCGCCTAGGGTGGTGGGGTGGGAGTCGTCGCACAGCGCACAGCGGTCCGGGGGATCATCGACCTCGGCGGGCGCCTCAGCGACCTTCTGATCTCCCTGAGCCACGAGGACTTCACCCGGTCGGTTCCCAGCACCGACCTCACCGTCCATCAGGTCACCGCCGGTCTGCTCGTCACCCAGACCACCCTCGTCACCGCCCTCGCCCTGCCCACCCTCCAGCGGCCGAGCCCCCTTGCCGACTATTGCGCGGGTCTGAGCATCGCCCGGCACCGGACCGAGGGCCTCGCCCAGGAGATCGCGGACCACGACTCGGGTCCCGCCCTCAGCACCAACCTCCAGCACGCCCACCACGACCTGGCCCAGCGCCTGTCCGGCTCCGACCTCCCCGACGTCGTCGCCATCGACCGCTCCGCCCTGCGGACCGTCGACCTGCTGCGCCTCGTCGGTCAGACCTGGGTCCTGCACGCCGACGACCTCAACCGGGCCTTGCCTGGTCATCGGCCCGTCGACATCCCCCGCTCCGCTCTCGCCGATGCCGTCCGCCTTTTCGCCGATGTCCTCCGCCGTCAACACCCCGGGCAATCCGTCGAGATCCGCATCCCACCGTTCGCCGCGATCCAGTGCGGCAACCCCGGCGAGCCTCGCCACACCCGTGGCACTCCACCGACCGTCATCGAGGCCGGGCCATTGCCCTTCATCCGGCTCTGCCGCGGCCGCGAGACCTGGGCCGACTCACTGCGGGATCGCCACGTCACCGCCAGCGGTGTCCGGGCCGACATCTCGGACTGGCTGCCGTTGTACTGAGCGGGCTCCGCAATTTCGTGCATGAGGCGGGGGTGCAGGTGGATTATCCAGATGGACCCCCGT
>JAUNRO010000182.1:0-894 GCA_030544185.1 Propionibacteriaceae bacterium
GAGCTCTTTCGCGAACGCGCGGTCGGGTTCGACCAGGACGCCCCGCTCGGGGAGCTGACCGTGCGCTGGACCGGGACCGAGTCCGGTGATCTCGACATCTCGGCGGAGTTCGACGAGTCACCCGCCGAAAGGGAGGATGGGGCGGATCACCCGATCGACGACCTGCCTCAGGAGGCGGCCCATGACTGATCCGCAGCCGGCGCCGGCAGCCGTGTCCGGCCCGCCGGCCGGCGAGACTGAGCTCCCCGGCCCGCCGCTCAGCGATGCCGAGCTGTCGGGGGCGCTCGAGGCGTTGCTGCTCATGGCCGAGGAGCCGGTCGCGGCCGTCACGCTCGCCGAGGCCGTCCGCGAGCCCGTCGCCCGGGTCGCCACGGCGCTGGCCGGGCTGCGGTCGTTCTATGACTCGACCGAGCGCGGATTCGAGCTGCGGCACGTGGCCGGTGGGTGGCGCTATTACACGCGGGCCGAGCACGCCGAGCTGATCGGCCGCTGGCTCGTCGACGGGCGGCACGCGACCCTGTCCCAGGCCGCGCTCGAAACGCTCGCGGTCATCGCCTATCTCCAGCCCATCTCCCGGGCGCGCGTCTCGGCCATCCGTGGGGTCAGCGTGGACGGGGTGATCCGCACCCTGCTCGCCCGGGGCCTCATCGCCGAGTCCGGTGCCGACGAACACACCGGCGCGATCCTGTTCGCCACCACCCCGCTGTTCTGCGAGAAGATGGGGTTGGCCTCGCTGGCCGAGTTGCCGCCGCTGGCCCCCCACCTGCCGGACGCCCTCGATCTCGAGGCCGAACTCGCCCGCGAAGCCGCCCGGGCGTACCCCCACCACCAGCCGGGCAGCGACCCGGCCGAGACCGAGGAGCCGTGATGAGCGAGGACGCACCCGAGGGTGTC
>JAUNRO010000182.1:904-4297 GCA_030544185.1 Propionibacteriaceae bacterium
AGGTGCTGGCCCAGGCGGGGATCGCCTCCCGGCGGGCGGCCGAGATCCTCATCAGCGAGGGGCGGGTCGAGGTCAACGGCAAGCTCATCACCGAGCAGGGCCTGCGCGTCGACCCCGAACGGGACCACATCCGCGTCGACGGGTCGCGCATTCCGCCGGCACGCCGTCACGTCTATCTGGTGTTCAACAAGCCCGCCGGAGTGGTCTCCACGATGGAGGATCCGGAGGGACGCCCCACGCTTGGCGAATACCTGCCGCGGAATTCCACGTCGGGCGGCTCGACTTCGAGACGACCGGCGTGCTGCTGATGACCAACGACGGCGATCTCACCCAGCGGCTGTCGCATCCCTCCTATGAGGTCCCCAAGACCTATCTCGCCGATGTCGACGGGCTCATGGACAACCACGCCATCAAGCGGCTGGAGAAGGGCGTGACCCTCGACGACGGGTTCGTGAAGGCGGACAAGGTCAAGCTGGTCTCGCGCCATCCGTCGTCGGAGCGCACCCTCATCCAGGTCACCCTGCATTCCGGGGCGAACCGCATCGTGCGGCGCATGCTCGACTCCGTCGGCTTTCCGGTCAACAAGCTGTCGCGGACCGCGTTCGGACCGATCCGGCTCGGCCAGCTGACGGTGGGCGAGACCCGGGAGCTGACCCGCGAGGAGCTCGGTCAGCTGTTCGACGCCGCCCGGCTCTGACGCCCCAGGTAGCCTTCGACGCTACGACCCGTTCAAGGAGGCCTCGATGGAGCAGCCGTTCCTCACCAGGCGGATCTACGGCCTCGAGACCGAGTTCGGCGTGATCTGCAATACGCATGGGCAGCGGCGGCTCAGCGCGGATGAGGCCGCGCGGCATCTGTTCCGCGATGTGGTCGCCTGGGGCCGCTCCAGCAATGTGTTTCTGGGCAACGGGTCGCGGATCTATCTGGACGTCGGTTCTCATCCGGAGTATGCGACGGCGGAGTGCGACAGCATCACCCAGCTCATCGCCCACGATCGCGCGGGGGAGCGGATCTTCGTCGACCTCGCCGAGCGGGCATCGGCACGGCTCGCCGACGAGGGCGTCGATGGCGACCTCTATCTGTTCAAGAACAACACCGACTCCCACGGCAACTCCTATGGCTGCCACGAGAACTATCTGGTCGGGCGGACCCGCGAGCTTGCGCCGATCACCGCGATCCTGGTGCCGTTCCTGGTGTCGCGGCAGCTGATCTGCGGGGCCGGCAAGCTCGCTCCCAACGGGGAGTTCCGGGTGTCTCAGCGCGCGGACCACATGTGGGACGGGGTGTCCTCGGCGACCACCCGGATGCGGCCGATGATCAACACCCGCGACGAGCCCCACGCCGATCCCGGCCGGTTCCGGCGCCTGCACGTGATCGTCGGCGACTCCAACGTCTCGGAGACCTCGACGTGGCTGAAGGTGGGCAGTGCGGAGCTGGTGCTGCGGTTGATCGAATCCGGAGCGGCGCTGCGGAACCTCGCCCTGGAGAACCCCATCCGCGCCGTCCGCGACCTCGCCCGCGATCCGTTCGGGCGGGCGACGGTCACGCTGGCCACCGGCCGCACGGTGACCGGCTTGGAGCTGCAGCAGGCCTACCTCCAGGCCGCGAAGGACCTGGTCGATCGCCACGGCGATCCGGGGGAGACCCTGACCGGGGTCCTCGCCCTGTGGGAGCGCGTCCTCACCGCCCTCGAGGCCCGCGATGCCACCCCGCTGGAGGCCGACATCGACTGGGCGATCAAGCTGAAATTGCTGCGCCGTTATGCCGACCGCAACCAGCTCGCCTGGACCGACCCACGCATCCAGCAGCTCGACCTGGCATACCACGACATCGCCCCCGGACGAGGGCTCTTCAGCGTCCTCGAGGCCCGCGGCCAGGTCAGCCGCGTCGTGGACGACGAGGCGATCCACCAGGCCCGGAACTCGCCGCCCCCGACCACCCGGGCGCGGTTGCGCGGGGCCTTCGTGGACGCGGCGCAGGCGGCGGGGGTGGACTATACGGTCGACTGGACGACGCTGAAGGTCAACGAGCCACCGCCTCGGTCGTGGCGGGCCCCCGACCCGGCGCTGCGCGCCGGGGCAACCGACCAGCTCTATCAGCCCGTGCTCTGCAAGGACCCGTTCGCCGCGACCGACGAGCGGGTGGACCGGCTGCTGGAGCGCTTGGCACGGACCGTGCCCGGGAGCGAATGACGCCGCGAGCAGCGCGTCGTGGACCTTGCCCTTTCCGGTAGCGTGGCAGCCGCCGGCCCGGCAGCGTTCGTCGCAGGCCGCCGGCCCCAGACTGTGCCATCGACCGAAAGCTGGACCGTGAACCGTCGTCTCCGCGCCGTTGTGCCCGCCACCCTTGCCATCGCACTGCTCGCGCTGTCGGCCTGCGGTTCCGAGGAGCCCGCAGGCCAGGAGACGCCCGCCCCCACCGCGGCCGCGGAAACACCGGCCGAGACACCGGCGGACACACCGACGACCGAGGCCACGACGTCGGCGACCGACCTCGACGCCATCACGGTCGACGGTGCCGCAGGGGAGCAGCCGACCGTGGAGGTGCCCGCACCGTTCGGCGTCGACGAGACGATCACCAAGGTGCTCACCCCCGGCGACGGCGCGACGATCGCGGAGAACGGCACGGCCGAGGTGCACTATCTGGGCGTCAACGGCCGCACCGGTGAGCCGTTCGACGACTCGTGGACCGGTGGCCAGCCGGTCGCGTTCCCCCTCGACCAGGTCGTGCCGGGCTTCCAGAAGGGCCTCACCGGCCAGCAGGTCGGCAGCCGCGTCCTGATCGCGATGCCGGGCACCGACGGCTATGACTCCTCCGGCGGCAGCCCACAGGCCGGCATCCAGGTGGGCGACACCCTGGTCTTCGTGGTCGACATCCTCGGCACCCCCCTGGAGCGCGCCGAGGGGGAGACCGTGGCGCCGCGCGAGGGCCTGCCGGGCGTCGAGTTCAGCGGCGACACGCCGACCGTCACGGTGCCCCAGGGCGCCGAGGCGCCCACCGAACTCGTCGTCCAGCCACTCATCCGGGGCACCGGCGAGCCCGTGCAACCGACCGACGTCATCACCGCGCGCTATCAGGCGTCGCTGTGGAAGAACGGCGAGGTCATCGCGGACACCTATGGCAGTGCCCCCGAGGAGGGCCCGCTGGCGTCGCTCATCCCCGCCTGGCAGGAGGGCCTGACCGATCAGCCGGTCGGCTCGCGCGTCCTGATCGTCGCCCCGCCCAACCTGGCCTATCCGGAGGATCCCGGCGCGCGGACCCCGAATCCGGCCGCGGGCGAGACCGTTGTCTATGTGGTCGACATCCTCTATGCCCAGTCCGCCCAGCAGCCCGGCTAACGCTCCTCGGCCCGCTCCGCCTGCGGTGGGTCAGTCCGGCGGGAACCTCGTGGGC
>JAUNRO010000182.1:4307-6466 GCA_030544185.1 Propionibacteriaceae bacterium
CGCCACCAGCGCCTGCGCCTCGAACCGCTCGAGCAGCAGCTCGAGCGTGACCGGATCGCCGGGGGCGGCCAGCTCCAGGCTGGCCCCGATCCAGTTCAGCACCCACTGCGCATCCCGCCCGGTCGCGGCCAGGTCGGCGAGGCTGACCGCGCCATCGCGCTTGGCCAGGCGCACCCCCTCGGCATTCACCACCAGCGGGACGTGCGCATAGCGGGGCACGGCACCGCCGAACTGCTCGATGAGCCAGGCCTGGCGCGGCGCGGAGTGCAGCAGGTCGTCGCCGCGGACCACCTGGTCGACGCCCATCGCGAGGTCGTCGACGACGACCGCGAGGTTGTACGCCCAGACGCCGTCCCCGCGCCGCAACACGAAATCGTCAACGGGCCCGGAGATGCGCCCCTGGACGTCGTCATCGATCCAGACCCAGGCATCGTCCGCGTCGATCCGCAGCGCCGCGGGCCGCTCCCGCCGGCGCTCGGCGCGTTCGGCGTCGGTCAGGTCCCGGCAGGTGCCCGGATAGGGCCGGAAGCCGTCCTCCAGATGCGGCGCGCTCGCGGCCCGGGCGATCTCGCGCCGGGTGCAGAAGCACTCATAGACCCGCTCGCCCAGGTGGGCGACCGCTGCGGCGTACGCTGCACCGCGCTCTGACTGGCGCACCAGCGCACCGTCGAAGTCCAGCCCGAGCGCCGCCAAGTCCGCCAGCTGCCGGGCCTCCGCGCCATCGGCCGCCCGCACCCGGTCGGTGTCCAGATCCTCCACCCGCAGCCGGAAATCCCGGCCGGTGCTGCGCGCGAACAGCCACGCGAGCACAGCGGTGCGCAGGTTGCCGACATGCAGATCGGAGGTCGGACTGGGCGCGTATCGCCCCGCTGCCATAGCACCTCCCTGGTAACGTCCCGGCTGTCGCCGCGCCACCGGGCGCGAGCCGACCCTCTGGTGCGAAAGGGGAACGGTTCAGCATGGCATCTCGCAAGTCCGAGCGCATCCTGAACCTCACGATCTGCCTGTTGTCCGCCCGGAGATTCCTTTCCCGGGAACAGATTCGTGCTGCGGTGGAGGGCTACGCCGGACTGGGCGACGCCGCGTTCGAGCGGATGTTCGAGCGGGACAAGGAGGAGCTGCGCCGCCTGGGGGTGCCGGTCGAGACCGGCAGTCAGTCGAGCTATTTCGACGACGAGCTCGGCTATCGGATCCCGCGCGGGGACTTCGAGCTGCCACCGATCGAGTTCACCGCCGACGAGGCCGCCGTGGTGTCCATGGCGGGCCGGGTCTGGCAGGAGGCCAACCTCGCAGAGTCGACCCAGCTCGCGCTGGCGAAATTGCGGGCCGCCGGCCTCGCCACCCCGCAGGACAGTGGGCTCCTCGCGCCGACGTCGACCGCCCGGGTGGCGGCGTTCGAGCCGCTGTGGCGGGCGGTCGTGGCGGGGCGCCGGGTGCGCTTCGACTATCGCCGCGGTGGTGCGGAGCACGCAGCGCAGCGGCTCGTGGAGCCGTGGGCGATCGTGTCCCACAAGGGGAATTGGTATCTCATCGGCCACGACGTCGATCGCGACGACACCCGCATGTTCAAGCTCGCCCGGATCTGTGACGAGCCTGTTGCCGAGGGGCGGGCGGGGGCCGTCGTGGTGCCGAAGGATCTGGACCTGCGCGCGCTCGCGGAGCGGCTGGAGCCGGGCCGTCCGAGCGGGGAGGCGATCGTGGCGATCAGGGCCGGCCGCGTGCCCTGGCTGCGGCGGCGCGGGCGGGCCGTCGCGGATCCGCCGGTGCCGTCGGGAGGCCGGTTGCCGTCGGGTTTCGAAGCGTACGCCGTCGGTTTCGACTCCCTCGAGACCGTCTCCGGGGATCTGGCCGCCGCCGGCAGCGAGGTCATCGTGCTCGCCCCCGCCGAGCTGCGGGCGCGGGTCCGGCATCGGCTCGCCGCCGTGGCGGCCGGGTCGCCAGCACCGGCCGAGGGCCCGGAGCCGGCGTC
This sequence comes from Propionibacteriaceae bacterium, assembly GCA_030544185.1. The sequence goes on from JAUNRO010000182.1 coordinate 6,277, forward strand.
ATGAGCGCCCGGGAGAGCTCACCGGATCAGGTGCCGCGGCTGCTGTCGTTGGTGCCGTATCTGCAGCGCCGGCCCGGTGCCCGCGTGAGCGATGTCGCGGCGGAGTTCGGGATCACCCCGGTGCAGCTGCGCAAGGACCTGGCCGTGCTCTATATGTGCGGGTTGCCGGGCTTGCTGCCCGGGGACCTGA
>JAUNRO010000183.1 GCA_030544185.1 Propionibacteriaceae bacterium
CGAGGACCGGCGGTGCCAAGAACGGCGCCAGCAGCGGTGCGGCGTCCGCCTCCGCCAAGAGCTGATCGCACACCCTCGCGCGAAACCCGCGTCCACGAGAGCCTCCGGCGACCCACTCCACCAGCCCACGAGAGCCTCCGCCGACTCACACGCGCAATTTCGTGCAGGAATCGGGGGTGCAACTGGATAGTGCAGATGCACCCCCGATCTACGCACGAAAATACGCGCCCCCGCCCCGTCCACCACACGCTCACCCATGCTGATGCACACGACGCGGCTGGTGAGCTCCAGACCGGCATCCAGCGTGTCCACCGCGCACCGAGCTTGCCTTGCTGGGCACGCTGAGTGGACCAAGACACGCTGAACAACAAAGACCCACCCAAGAAGACACGCTGAGCCCCACAACCACACGCCGAGTCGGACCGACACACGCTGAGCGGGCGAAAACACGCTGGACGAGATAGCAGCAGACATGACCGATCCCAGCGCCTCACACTTTCCGCGAGCCCGGCCCCGCGCAGGACCACAGCGCACCACCAGAGACGACCGTGACCCACCACCACAACAACCCGTATGAGTCTCACCCGCCCAGCGGGTCAAACCCATACGCACACGAAGTGGGCGATCCTCGGCGAGATAGCCGCAAACATGACCCATTCCAGCGCCTCACACTTTCCGGAACCCCGGCCCGCGCAGGACCACACCGCACCACCAGAGACGACCGTGACCCACCACCACAACAACGCCCATGAGTCTCACCCGACCAGCGGGTCAAACCCATACGCACACGAAGTGGGCGATCCTCGGCGAGATAGCCGCAAACATGACCCATTCCAGCGCCTCACACTTTCCGGAACCCCGGCCCGCGCAGGACCACACCGCACCACCAGAGACGACCGTGACCCACCACCACAACAACGCGCATGAATCTCACCCGCCCAGCAGGTCAACCCCATACGAGGTCCAGGCCGGCATCAGCGTGCCCAAGGCGCACCGAGCTTGCCTTGCTGGGCACGCTGAGTGGACCAAGACACGCTGGGTAAGAAAGACCCACCCAGGAAGGCACGCTGAGCCCCACAACCACAAGCTGAGTCGGGCTGACACACGCTGGGCGGGCGAAAACACGCTGGATGAAGGCGCGCCGAGTCGGGTGAACGCACGCGGAGTGGGGCTGACGCACGCTGGATGGCTGACGCCTGCGGAGTAGGTGAACGCACGCTGGACGGGTCAATGCACGCTGGGTGAGCTAGCCGCAGACGTGACCGATTCCACCGGCCGCACTGCTGTGGACAACCCCAGTCTGAGTCACCCCTGTGGATGGTGATGGCACGAATTCGGCCGGACCACGCATGGTGTCGGCATGCATCCTCCTGCGCGCACGCCGGCCCTGTTCCGCCCCCGCCGCCCCGGACCGTTCGCCGCCCTCGGCCGAGCCGTGTCATGGCATCGCCGCAAGCTGGCCGTGCTCGCTGCGATAGCGGCGGTGCTCTGCACCGTCTCGGCGCTGTCGCCGGCCGAACCGGCGAGCGTGCCGGTCGTCGTGACGGCTCGGGACCTCGACGGCGGGCGCCCGCTGGCCGAGGCGGATCTCACCGTGGCCCGCTTCCCCGCGGCGCTGGCGCCCGCGGACGCAATCGCGGATCCCGGCGAGGTGCACGATCGGGTGCTGATCACCAGCGTGGGTGCCGGCACGCCGGTGACACGCCGATCGGTGGTGGCGCCGCGGGGATTCACGCCAGGAGCCGGACAGGCGATGGTGCCGGTCCGGCTCGATGATCCGGCGGTCGTCGGGTTGCTGCGGGTGGGCGACGTCATCGACGTCCTGGCCACTGCCGCCGACGGTTCACCGGCCCGCGAGATCGCTGTGGGAGCACGCATCCTCGCCTTTCCCGATGCTGCGGAGGCCGATGGGCCCCTCGGCGTGACGGCCGGATCCGGCCCGGGCCGACTGGTGCTGCTGGAGACCTCGACGACTGCAGCCGCGGAGCTGGTCCGCGCACAGGGGCGGGACCGACTGGCGGTCATCTTGCGATAAGGCCCCGAAACGCGGATGCGAACAATCGCCATTTCCGCTGCTAAGGTGCTCGAGGCCTTGAGCCCCCCGGACCTGCGACCCAGGCCCGGGAAGCAAGACATCACTAGGAGACACCGTGGGTGGTTTCAAAGACTTCATCATGAAGGGCAACCTCATCGAGCTTGCCACCGCATTCATCATGGGCACCGCGTTCGCTGAGGTCGTCAGCAGCTTCGCCCAGCTGCTGATGGACCTCATCGGCAAGGTCCTGCCGGTCGACCTCGACGGCGGCAGCTTCAGCAGCACCGCCATCGCCGGCGTCAACGTCGGCGCCTTCCTGGCGGCACTGGTGAGCTTCCTGCTCATCGCCTTCGTGCTGTATTTCGCGATCGTCAAGCCGTATGAGTCCTACAAGAAGATGCGTGGCGTCGAGGCCGAATCCGGCGCCACCGACACCGAGCTCCTCACCGAGATCCGCGACCTGCTGGCCGGTCGCTGAGGAAGCAATCTCATCCGCACACAGCACAGGACCCCACCACCACGCCGGTGATGGGGTCCTGTCGAGTCCGGCTCATCCCCAGGGCGGGGGCGGGTCGGCCATGCGCCGACGCGCGGGGGCGGGGGGCGCCGGGCGGGCAACCCGCGGGACCTGCGGGGCCGCTTGATTGCGGCGGACACGGTCCGCCACCGCGGCCGCAAATTGCGCAGGACCCAGCTCCCGCACCCAGGCGACCGGCACCTGTCGCCGCGACCTCGCGGCGGCGAGGCGGGCCGGGCTCCAGCCGGCGGCGGCGAGGTCGGCCAGCATCTGCCCAGGCTCGGGTGGCCCGTCGCTGGGCACCGCACCCGGCGGTGGATCGATTCGCTCGCCCGTCAGGGCGTACGCCAAGGCAATCCACCAGCCAACGGGAGCGTCGCTCACAGACCCTCGATGGTGGCACCCGACTCGACCTCGGCCGGGTCGCCCGCATCCTCCAGCTCCACGCGTCCGGTGATGCGGACGCCCTCCCCGAACGTCCAGTCGCCCTTGACCGTGAGGGCCTCGGCATCACGCAGCGACGGCGCGCCCTTGGGGAACCGCTGGTCGAAGTCGTCGATGCGCTTGTAATAACGGTCGTCGAGATCGACCAGACACGGCTTCTCCGCCACGAGGCTGACCAACCCGTCGGCGCCGATCGCATAGGCGTCGGAGCGCAGCAACAGCAGATCGTTGGTCGTCTTCACCGGCAGGAATCGCGAGCGCGGCACCCCGATGGCGGTGGCGCCCTCGAACACCTCGACCGCGGCCCCCATGGCCGTCTCGATCTGGAAGACCTCCGGCGAACCCGAGTCGCCCGGATCAACGGTCTTGGCGTTGCGGATCAGCGGCAGCCCCAGGACCCCATCGCGCTCTTTGAGGACCTCCGCCAGCTGCGCCAGATCCCACCACAGCGTGTTGGTGGAGAACCACCGGTGCCGGGTCTCGTCAGTGAAGTGATCCAGGTCCTCCTCGGCCGTCTGGGCGACCTCGCGCAGGATCAGCCGACCGTCGGCGCGCCGCACGGCCAAGTGGCCGCCCTTGCGGTCGGCCTTGGTCCGCGCACACACCTCGATGGCGAACGGCGCGCCCGTCGCGGCGAACCAGCCGGCCAGGCGCGGATCGGGCGTGGCGCCGAGGTTGTCGGAGTTGGCGACCAGCGCATAACGGAAGCCGTGCTCCAGCAGCTGATCGAGCAGGCCGGAGCCCAGCATCGACGGATAGATGTCGCCGTGCCCGGGCGGGCACCACTCGAGCTCCGGGTCATCGGGCCAGTCGACGGGGGTCAGGTCGTCGCGCCGCAGCTTCGGTTCGGAACTCTGCATGAAGTCCAGCGGCAGCCCGTCCACCACCAGATCCTCGTGCGCGGCCAGGGCGGCCAGGCTGTCGTCCCGGGTCCGGAACGAGTTCATGAGGATGAGCGGCAGGCGCACCCCGTGCTCGATGCGCGTCGCGCGGACCTGGTCGACGATCAGATCGAGGAACGTCTTCCCCTCCGCCACGGGCAGCAGGGACTTGGCGTTGGTCATGCCCATCGAAGTCCCGAGCCCACCGTTGAGCCGGATCATCACCGTGGCCGCGAGCGCCTGCTGCGCCTGTTCCGGCTCGACCGCCTGGTCGTCGAGAAGCGCGAGCGTGTCGACCGGCTCGATGTCAGCCTCCGCCACGACGCCGGTGGCCCCCTCCTCCAGCTCGCGGTAATAATGCCGGAAGACCTCGATCGCGGCGCGGCTCACACCCTCCACCTGCATCTTCTCGGTCGCTCTCTGCAGTCCTTCAGCGCTCACTCGACTGGCCTCTCTCGTGTATTCAGCTGTTCCACTCCGGAGGTTACTTCGTGGCTCCGGCGGCTCGAACGCTAGGCTTGCCCAGGCCGGTCGAAACAGGCAGGGCCCCATAGCTCAGGGGATAGAGCACCGCTCTCCTAAAGCGGGTGTCGTTGGTTCGAATCCAACTGGGGCCGCGACGCAGGACCCACTTGGCCTGAGGGTCCGGGTGAGGTCACCTGATCGGATGAGGATCTGCGGCGGCGACTCGCATGGCCGTGAGACTTCTCACGGGCCGGCGACCGGCACGGGCTCGGGCTTCGTCGAGCGTGCTCGTCGATAGCCCCTGATCACCAGCACGGCACCCACGAGCCCACCGATGACCAGCACGACACCAGTGACATTGCTGGAGATCAGGGTCGGCGCGGGAAGGAAATCGGGTTGAGTAAACATGCCGAGCAGGAACGGCTCAACGCCCGCGGCAACGGGGACGACAAGCCGAGCAACGAGGCCCCACCTGTTCGCGCGGCGGGCGACTGACCCGACAAGCCCGAGTGGAGGCCCGAAAATGAGCGCGGCGAGGAACCATTGCCTGTTCGCAGCCCAGATTTCCCACCCTGCGGACCCGAACTCGTTGAGCCCCAATACCTGCCCGAGCCCGTAGTGCACAACGAGCGCCACCATGCCCGCTACGAGTCCGGCGAGAGCGGCGTGGACGGGACGTCGCACCAGCCAGCCGGCCAGGACGAGCATCCCGGCCCACACGGCTCCTGAGTTGACGATCTTGCTGACAGTGAACCGGACCGCCAGGAACGCGTCTGCCTGACCGGACAGCTGGGCGATCGACGTGATGTTCGAGATCAGCGACACAACCCCGATGAATGCGGCTAGGACAATCATTCGGAACCACCCTGACCTCCACACGCAACGACCCTATCCGGCGTTAGCGGCAGCAGGCTGCCACCCGACGTGCTGTTCACCTGGCCTCCCTGTGGGCCGAGCCGGAGACACAGCGGGTGCACACAATCGCCAGTAGCGGCAAACCATCGGGACGAATGAGGGGGAACCAATCAGAGCCCCGGGCATTTAGCATATTCTGTTGGCTTAGGCAAGTCAGAAGTTTCCAGGGCATCGGACCGGCCTCCACCGCCCTGAGCGCCGACTGAGCGACTCCAGAAGACTATGCACAGAAATGCCGAATCAATCGGCGAGTATGAGAGTTACCTGAAAACTTCTGTTCGAGTGGTCAAAACCAGCATCCCGACTTGGAAGCTTCCGGTTTATGAAGTACTGTCCTGGTCAGGAGGGCGCCGGTGAATGTCTCCTGGGGGTGGGTAGACAGAGGTGCGTGAGCCCGTTCGCCGGCGCTCTCCCATTATTCTCCCTGCGGCATCGCCGCGGGGATTTCTCTTTCCCGGTGAACATCAGCCCGGTGGACTCAGCCAGCTGGACCGGAAAAACAATCGGGCCCGCGCACTGGTGGCGCGGGCCCGATCGGAGCGGTGAGGTCCGTGGTCAGTTCGCGGACTTGTCGGCGGGCAGGTCCTTGAGCTGGGAGATGAGCTGTTCCAGCTGTCCGGCGGACAGCATGCCCGCCTGGTTGAACACCATGTCGCCCTTGTGAAAGGCCATGATCGTCGGGATGCTCATGATGTTGAGCGCGCCGGCGATGTCCTGGTTGGCGTCGGTATCAAGCTTGGCGAACACGACGTCGTCGTGGCCGTCGGACACCTTGTTATAGATCGGGGCGAAGCGCTTGCACGGGCCGCACCAGTCGGCCCAGAAGTCGACGATCACGAGGTCGTTGTCCTGAATCGTGGAGACGAAGTCCGCGCTGGTCAGATCGACGGTTGCCATGAAATGAAGCCTTTCTGTTGATTCCCCTGATACAACACTTGGGGCACAGGGCCTATTCCCCGCGCGCCCGCCGGGTGGCGCCACCCACCCTCATGCGTCCTCGTCGAGGACGGCGATGATCTCGTCCCCGATCGAGCGGATGACCCGGCCGGGACCGATTGTGCGCCCCGCAACGGTGGACACCAGCGCGGACAGCCCGGGCAGTGCCTCATCCACCGGCGCGGCGGACGTCACGCTGTCGAGCAGCAGCGGGTTCTGCCCGTCCTTCCAGGGCTGGGTGAGACGCTGCCAGGTCCGCAGCCAGGCCT
>JAUNRO010000184.1 GCA_030544185.1 Propionibacteriaceae bacterium
CATATCTTTCCTCTTGTCAGAAATATTCCGGACACGGTGTGGCCCGAATGGATGCTAGCCCGCCCGCTGGCTCGCTGGCCGTGGATGTCGTCATCCGGGAGCGCCAGTCGCAGGACTTGGATAGCGCACCGCGGGGTCACGAGATTGCTGGCTGACGACCATCGGGATGGTCATAACGAATGCCAGCGGGGCTGCTGGGTTGCAGGCTGAAGATGAGAACGACGATGGAGCCGATCCCCGTGAGGTTGAGCAGCGTCCACCATCCCGAATAGCCCGCATCGTGCAGCCTCCGGACCTGGAGGGCGAGCATCGGGATCATCGCGGCCAGGAAAATGAGCCCCAAACCCGGGATCCACGCCACCAGCATGGCCAGCACGCTCCACAGGGCGACCCACCAATACTCCGACAGCGATGCGCGCCCGTGGAACGTCGCATAGTTCTTGAACAGCAGCTGGCCCGCCTGAACGAATCCGACTCTGGGCCGCGGGGGATGCTGCCGGCTGTAGCCCGCTGCCATCGGCCCACCGATCAGCGGTGCATATGGCTGGGGACGGGCCGGCAACGGATTCCAGCTGGCCTGTTGATAGCCGGGGGAGCCGAAGGGATCCCTGGTGACATAGCCGCTGGGTTCGTTCGGGTGGTACGCCCCGGTGGGCGGCCGGTCGGGCTGGTCGTGCGGCCCGTAGTTCTGCCAGCTCATCGCCAGAAGTCCGTGGCGGGCGCCGGCGGCGCGACGGTTGCGGGTTGGGTCCCGTTCGGGTTGTCATATTTCACGCCGCTGGGCGAGGAGGCCATGGCGCACATGATCAGCGGGACCAGCCCGGTCAGGCCATAAAGCCACGACATCAGGTGGAACAACGTGAAGAAACCCGAGAACCCGGCATCGTGCAAGCGCCGCACCTGCAGGGACAATGACGGGACCACCAGGCCCAAATAGGCGGTGGCGGCAATAGACAGCCAGGCCATGAGCCCGGCCGTGAAACCGCTGGTGGCGGAGGAGGAGCCGCTCTGGACTCCACCCGCGATGAGCACGACGAGGGGAATGGTGAGGATGATCCCGAGGATCAGGCCCCACAGCTGAACCCACCAGAACTCCGAGCGCGACGCCCGGCCGTGGAACACCGCATAGTTTTTGAAGAACAGCTTCCCCGCGTCGACGAAGCCGACCGCGGGCCGCGGCGGATGCGCTGCGTCGTAGTGATACGCGAACCCGCCATATGCCGGGTGCGGGGGACCATAGGGTGCGCCGCCGCCCGGACTCTGGGCATAGGGGTTGCCGGCCTGAGAGCCATAGGGATCGTGACTCTGGCCATAACCGCCGGCCGGCGGGGCGGGATCGGGGGCGTACGGATCGGTGAAGCCGGGGGCCGATTGCGGCTCCCGACCCCACGGGTCCTGACCGCCCTGACCGCCCTGGCCCCCGCTCTGTCCCTGGTCGTAGTTGCCCCAGTTCATCGATACCCCCTCATCTTGGCTCCACCACAGTGACACATAACCGTGGGGTCGCAATTCAATCCCTCCGACGGCACGGAGCACGATTTTGTTCCGTCCAGCCACGTACGCTTGGGCCCATGTGGTCCCGCAGGGAGGTCATCGACTACTCGCTGCAGCGCCGGAACACCCTGTCCGCGCTGCGGCGGCGAGTGCGCACCCTCACGCCGAACGACGCGTGCGATGCCGACCCCATGCTGATCCGCGCCGCGCTCCACCATGGGGAGGAGAGCGAGCGTCCCTGCCCGGTCTGCGAATCCGGCCAGATGGTCCTGCTGAACTATGTCTTCGGCGATCAGCTCGGCCAATATTCCGGACGCATCAAGAGCACGCCCGAGCTGGATGAGATGCAGGGCGAGTTCGGCGAGTTCAAGGTCTGCGTTGTCGAGGTCTGCACCGCCTGCGGCTGGAACCACATGATCCTGTCTTATCTGCTGGGGGACGGCGTGAAGCGGCGTCCACCGCGCCGCCAACCGACCGTCGAGGACATCTATGGCTGACCGCTCACCGCACGACGAACCAACCCGCCGGACGCCCGCCCAGCCGCGGACCCCGGGCGGCGCCACGCGCAAGGCCGAGGGTTCCGCCGTCCCCGGGCGCCGTTGGTCGGTCCGCGCGCTCAAGGGTGTCACGGTCGGCCTGCTGATCGCGATGATCGCGGGGGTGATCGGCATCGGCGTCGTCTATACCACGATCGATATCCCCGACCCGAATGCCGAGTTCCGCGCGAACACGTCCTTCGTGACCTACGCCGACGGTTCGCAGATGGGCAACTTCGCGATCCAGAACCGCCAGTCGATCCCCTATGACCAGATGCCGCAGTCGATGAAGGACGCCGCGATCGCTGCGGAGAACCGGACCTTCTGGAGCGACCGCGGGATCTCGGTGACCGGCATGGTCCGCGCGGCCATCACGATCGCTCGCGGCGGTGAGATGCAGGGTGGTTCGACGATCACCCAGCAATACATCAAGATCCTCTATCTCAACTCCGAGCGGACGTTCGAGCGGAAGTTCAAGGAGCTCTTCCTCGCGGTCAAGATGGGCCGGCAGGTGCCCAAGGAGGAGATCCTCGAGGGCTATCTCAACACGATCTATTTCGGCCGGGGCGCCTATGGCATCCAGGCGGCCAGCAAGGCGTACTTCAATATCAACGCCGACCAGCTCGACGTGCCCCAGTCCGCCTTCCTGGCCACGGTGCTGAACAATCCAGGTGCGTTCAACCCGTCGGAGCCGGAGAACCAGCAGCGGATCCTCGACCGCTATCGCTATGTGTTGGCCGGCATGGAGGAGATGGGCACGGTCACCCCGGAGGAGGCGCAGCGCTTCAGCACCGAGCTGCCGGAGTTCCCCGAGGTGCCGCTCAATCGGAGGTACGCCGGACCGACCGGCTATCTGATGAAGATGGTCGAGAACGAGTTGGCCGCCAAGGGGTTCTCGGACACCCAGATCTCCGGTGGCGGGCTGCGGATCGTGACGACCTTCGACCCGGGCGCCCAGCGTGCGGTGGAGCAGACCGCGCAGAAATACACTCAGCTGGCGGCGGAGAACGCCCGGCCCAGGCAGGACCCGGCGGACCTGCACCTGGCGATCGCCTCGGTCGACAACGCGACCGGTGAGGTCATTGCGCTCTACGGCGGCCCGGACTATGTCGCCAACAACCGGAACTGGGCGACCACCCCGCGCCAGACCGCGTCGACGTTCAAGACCTTCGCGCTGGCGGCCGGCCTGAAGGACGGCTTCAACCTCTACAACACCTTCTCCGGCAATACCTTCACCCCTCGCGGCGACTCGGTGCCCTCACGCAACCAGAACGGTCAGCAATACGGCGGATCGGTCAACCTCATCGAGGCCACCGCCAAGTCCATCAACACCGCGTTCGTCGACATGACCACCCAGATGAGGGACGGCGGGGAGAAGATCGCCCAGGCGGCCGAGGACGCGGGCCTGCCCCGCGGGGCCGGTTGGGACACCGCCACGAGCCGCATCGCCCTGGGCATCGCGGAGGCATCGCCGCTGAACATGGCGGGCGGCTATGCGACGTTCGCCAACAACGGCCGCGCCGTGGCGCCGCACGTCGTCCGCGAGGTGTTCGACGCCGACGGCCGCTCGATCTATCAGGCCGACACCGAGGGCCGCCAGGCCTTCGAGGAGGGCGTCGCGCGGGACGTGACCTTCGCGATGCGCAACGTCGTCGAGGGTGGCACCGGCAGCCGGGTCGCCACCCTGGGCCGCCCGATCGCCGGCAAGACCGGCACCTCGGGGCTCAACGACGACATCATCTCCGCGTGGTTCGTCGCCTATACCAAGCAGATCTCGACGTCGGTGATGTTCGTCGCCGGTGATGACGGCATGGGCGGCCTGCACGCCTTCCGGCGGCCGGGCGACGGCACGTTCTATGGCGGCAGCTATCCGGCCATGGTCTGGAACGAATACATGCGGTCGGCGACGAGGGGTCAGCCGGTCGAGCAGTTCGATCCGCCGGCCTTCGTCAACCGCAACAACTCGCGCCAGACCTGGCGCCCGCGGGCGCCGCAACCGCAGAATCAGAACCAGAACCGGACCCAGGCACCGCGGTCGACGTCCAATGCGACGACGCGATCCACCACCCAGGCGCCCACCCCCGGTCACCACCCAGCAACAGACGAGGGCTCCGGCCACCACCCAGCAGCCGGCCGCTCGCCAGCGGCAGACGACCCAGCCCACCACGCGGGCACCGGCACAACCACGCAGTCAGGAAGACAACGGCGCGGCAGCGACCCGCGAGACCGCACCGACCGGTTAGCGTCGGTCCAGCAGCCGCCTGAAGCGGACGCGGAGCGGCGAATTCTGTCGGCCGGGCCCATTAGGCTGTGGCGCGCCCCTGTCGGGGAGGTGAGGAAGGATGCTGGTGGCCACCGATCGTCCGGTTGAACCGTTCGTCCGCGCCGTGACGCGCGTTGTCGGCGGCCCCTTGGGCCGGCACGCCGGCCAGGCGCCCCGCTGGTTCACCCCGGCCACCGTCGCGATCCTCTTCGCCACCGTCGGCTGGATGGTCGCAGTGGTCCGGCAGCACCCGTGCCGGCATCTGGAGCCCGGGCACGTGCCCAATGCCTTCGCGAACCAGTGCTATTCGGACATTCCGGCGCTGTTCGCCGCCCGGGGACTGATCGACGGGAACACCCCGTTCTTCGACCGGGGGGCGTTCCCCGCGCTGGAATATCCGGTGCTCACCGGGTGGTTCGTGGAGATCAACCGGCTGATCACGGTCGCCCTCGGCGCGCCGGTCGGCCCCGGTCTCGACGAGGTCCAGTCGATCACCGCGACCAACCTGTTCTATTCGGTCAACATGGTCGTCCTGTTCATCTTCTGGCTGATCACCGTGTTCGCCCAGGTCCACAGCGCGCCGGGGCGTGGCTGGGACGTGCTGATGCTCGCTGCCTCCCCGTTGGTGGTGCTAACGGGCTTGATCAACTGGGACCTGTTCACCCTCGCGCTCACCGCCCTCGGCGTGATGCTGTGGGCACGCGGCCGACCAGGCTGGGCAGGGTTGCTGTGGGGCCTCGCCGCCGCCGCGAAGTTCTATCCGCTGTTCCTCATGATCGGACTCCTAGCCCTCTGCCTGCGCAGCGGCAGGATGCGGGACTTCGGCCGGGCCGCCGGCATGTTCGCCGCCGGCTGGCTGGCCCCCAACCTGCCCGTGATGATCCTCGCCTGGGAGCCCTGGACGGTGTTCTGGACCTTCAACGCCGGGCGCGGCGCTGAGCTGGGCTCGATGTGGTATCTCCTGGAGCTCGGCGGCGGGGAGGTCCCCGCCGTGCGCGTGCTGTCCCTCCTTTTGCTGCTGGCGGCCCTCGCAGGCGTCGTCGCGCTGGTCCTGAAGGCCCCCCAGCGGCCGCGGCTCGCCCAGGTCTGCTTCCTGGTCCTCATGGCCGTCCTGCTGACCAACCGGGTCTATTCGCCCCAGCACGTGCTGTGGGTGCTGCCCTTCCTCGCCCTGTGCCGGCCCCGCTGGCGCGACTGGCTCATCTTCACCATCGGCGAATGGCTCTATGTGATGGCCGTCTGGGGCCACCTGGGCGGCTATCTCGCTCCCGCCGTCGAAGGGCCCGACCGGCTCTACGGTGCGGCGATCGTGCTCCGGTTGGGTACGCAGGTCTGGCTGGTCACCCAGGTCGTCCGTGACGTCTTGTCCCCCGAGCGCGATCTGGTCCGGGCCACCGCGGCCGGCCGGGGCTATGTCGACGATCCCTCCGGCGGAGTCCTGGACGGCGCGCCCGATGTCCGCTTGGGCCGCAAGGTCGAGGCTGCTGCGTGACGGCTCCGTCCGGACGCTGGCTCGCGTGGGTCTGGGCGATGAGCCGGCTCGCGCTGATCGCGATGGCGCTCGTCGTCGTGCTCCGGTCGGAGACCGGCGACACGTTCCTGGGGGTGGTCAGCCACTGGGACGTCGACCACTTCCTCGGGCTCGCCCGAGACGGCTATCAGATCGAGGGAGAGGACGCCAACCGGATGGCGTTCTTCCCCGGGCTGCCGATCGTCCTCGCGCCCTTCATCGCGATCGGGATCCCCGGTGCGGTGGCCGGGCTGATCGTCTCCGCAATCGCCTCGGCCGTCGCCGCCGCCGCGCTCCATCGCCTGGGCGGCTTCTGGGCCGCGGCCCTGTGGCTGATCGCCCCCGCGGCGGTGTTCGGGTTCGTGCCCTACACCGAGGCGCTCTTCTGCGCCTTCGCGTTCTGGGCCTGGGAGCGGGCGCGGGCTGACCGCTGGGCCGCGGCCGCGCTGCTGGCCGCCGGCGCCTGCACCGTCCGGGTGTCGGGCCTCTTCCTGATCGGCGCGCTCGGCATCATGATCCTCACGAGGCCCATGCCGGACGGCACTACGCCCGCCGCCCGGGTCACGGGCTGGCTCCACCGGGCGGTCTGGCTCCTGATCCCGGCGGCGGCCACCTTCGCATATTTTCTCTATCTCTTCGG